>CAZISU010000433.1:0-5654 GCA_964541935.1 uncultured Planctomycetaceae bacterium
CGCCGCTTAATAACTTTGTCAAAAACTTAACGATCTTTGAGGTTAGTAGTACAGAGGAGGAGCATTATCAATGGCAAAAAGCAATCTTCGACAGAAGGCATATCGGCACATTCACAACCGCATCTCCGACGGAACGCTCTGCGTGGGAACGGTCGTTTCGGAGCTATCGTTGGCCGATGAAATCGGCATGAGCCGCACCCCCATACGTGAGGCGATTCGCCAATTGCAGGTCGAAGGTCTTGTCGAGCAGATTCCACGTTTTGGGACGGTCGTACGTAGGCCGCGAAGACGGGAAATCGTTGAATCGTATCAGCTTCGCGAGGCGTTGGAATCCTACGCCGTGAGCATTACCACCGAGTATATCAGCGTTTCCGATCTGGCTCTGCTGAAAAAGCTATGCGAGCGGCTGCAAGCCGTTGCCGCCGAGTTGAAGGCATCGGGTAAATCCGCCCTAGATGCGGAAATGATGAAACGCTTCCTCGCCGCCGACATGGCTTTCCACGTCGTATTGATCCGCGGGGCCGGCAATACTCGTATCATGAAAATCATCAACGACATGCACGTCCTGAAACGGGTGTTTGGCATCGAACGTCAATTGCACTCGCAAGAGATCGTGGATGAGGTCTATCAGTCACACCGGCAGATTATGGATTTCGTGGAAAGCGGATCCGCCGACAATGCCCGTCAGGCAATGTCGCGACATATTCGCATGAGCATGAAGCAGACTCTCGAAGATTACGACAAGAAGCTGGCCGAGGCGGAGGGCCAAACGTCGGCTTCGCTGACATTGCCAGACAATGTGCTCTGCGAATTGGGGGAAATCGAGAGCGAGTTGGAAACCGAGATTGATGCGTAGCCGGCCCAGCCACAGCCGGGGGGAAGCGTTCACAAGATGGGTATTTTTGTCTCTATATTGGAAATGCTAGCGTCATGATGGGCCCCTTCGCTTCCGCCAATTTAATCGGCCTCGATCTGTTCGTTTTGCTCGGCTATCTGGCCGGCATGGTTGCCCTTGGCTGCTGGTTTGTTCGCCGCAGCCGCAGCACCGAAGGTTTTATGGCGGCCGGCCGTTCCTTGCCCGGCTGGGCCG
This sequence comes from uncultured Planctomycetaceae bacterium, assembly GCA_964541935.1. Lineage (GTDB taxonomy): Bacteria > Planctomycetota > Planctomycetia > Pirellulales > Thermoguttaceae > JAFGTN01. The sequence continues at coordinate 1,091 of CAZISU010000433.1, forward strand.
TGGGTCTTTCGATTTTCGGCACGTATGTCAGCAGCATCAGCTTTCTCGCCAACCCGGGGAAATCGTACGACGCCAACTGGAGCCCGTTCGTCTTCAGTCTGTCGCTGCCCTTGGCGGCTTGGGTCGCCGTCCGTTATTTTGTACCCTATTACCGCTCCAGCGATGCAATATCGGCCTACCAGCATTTGGAAACCCGTTTCGGGCCCTGGGCTCGAACATACGCGGTTGTTTGCTACCTGCTGACGCAGTTGGCCCGCATGGGCACGATCATGTATCTGGTGGCCTTGGCCTTGGCGCCTTTGACCGGCTGGGACATTCGCGTCATCATCCTGGTGACGGGCGTTTTGGTAACGGCCTACACGCTCTTGGGCGGAATCGAGGCCGTGATTTGGACCGACGTGATCCAGAGCCTGGTGCTAACCGGCGGGACGTTCGTATGCATCGGGCTTTTGCTCTTCGGCATGCCCGAAGGGCCTGGGCAGATTTTCCAAATCGCCGCCGAACACGACAAGTTTTCGCTGGGCAGTTTCGCCTTCTCTGTTTTCGAGCCCACGTTTTGGGTCGTGCTGCTTTACGGGCTGGTTTATCAACTTGCAAAACTTCGGCATCGACCAGACCTTCGTGCAGCGTTACATTACCGCAAAAACCGACCGCGAGGCCCGCAAGAGCATTTGGATAGGAACGCTTTTGTACCTACCCATTTCGGCCGTTTTGTTTTTCATCGGCACGGCCCTGTTCGGATTCTACACTGCCCAGCCCGAGCTGCTGCCGCAGTCGCTCGACGTCGCCGCAAAACCCGACGCGGTGTTTCCGCACTTCATCGTCACACAGATTCCCCCGGGGATGACCGGTTTTTTGTTGGCAGCCATTTTTGCGGCGGCCATGAGCAGCGTGGATTCCAGCCTCAACTCGTCGGCCACGCTGGTGCTGTGCGACGTTTATAAGCGATACCTGCGTCCCCAGGCTGGCGAGCGTGAATCGATGCGGGTGCTTTACACGGCAACTTTTGTTTTCGGCGTGGCAGGAACCACCGCCGCTCTGGCAATGATGCAGGTGAAAAGTGCGCTCGACGCCTGGTGGAATTTGCAGGGCATTTTGAGCGGCGGCATGTTGGGCCTGTTCTTGTTGGGCCTGTTCTTGCTGGGCCTGATATCGCGGCGTGCGAAGAGCCCAGCCGCCGCGACTGGCGTACTGGTCGGCCTGCTGGTGATCGTCTGGATGACCTTTTCACCCGTCTGGAGCGGAAATCTGGCCTTCCTGGCGAGCCCATTTCACCACTCCATGATTATCGTTATCGGCACCTTGACCATCTTCGGCGTGGGTATCCTGGTCAGCCGATTCCGCTCGCGGCGATAGCACAACAAAACGCAATTTCAATCTGCCGTTTGGTATTAATATCGTGGAAATTGTCGTTTTTCCCAAACACCGTCAACAAGCAATTCATCACGGACCATACCCCCATAAAACCGAGGTGGCTTTGTTTTTGAAAGGTGCCCTAAGCAAGACTACCCCTTATGTGCCATCTAAAAAATCTTGTGGGAGTATTGTACTAGTGGGACATAGCTGGTATACATGGGGTATGGAAAGAAAACATGAGTTTGCCTCGAAGTAAACGCTAATCGCATACATAACAAAATCAAGTCAAAATAACCGCGAGGGAACGGAAAGCGTCGTGAAGAATACTCGTCTAGAAGCAAGGAGCAAAACGGATATTCCCGCCAAGTTGCAGGGCATTATTCCGCCCATGGTTACTCCGCTGGAAGATCGCGACACGATTGACGTGGACGGTTTGGAGCGGCTCATCGAGCATATCTTGTCCGGCGGAGTGGCGGGGCTGTTTATTCTCGGCACCACGGGCGAGGCGCCCGGCTTGAGCTACCGCTTGCGGCGCGAGGTTATCGAGCGGACGTGTCGCCAGGTGGCGGGCCGCGTGCCGGTGTTGGTGGGCATAACCGATACATCGTTTATGGAGTCTGTCGATTTGGCACGCCATGCCGAGTCGTCGGGTGCCGATGCGGTTGTATTGTCGGCACCATACTATTTTCTGGCTGGACAGCGCGAGTTGTTGAACTATGTAAAGAACATCGCGGCCGAGTTGCCTTTGCCGGTGTTCCTTTACAATATGCCCAGCCACACGAAGCTGGCTTTCGGGCCGAAAGTAGTCCGCCAGGCGATGGAATTGCCCAACATTTTGGGATTGAAGGACAGCTCGGGCGACATGTTGTATTTCCATAAAGTCCAACGGTTACTAAGCAGTAATCGGCCCGACTGGACGCTGCTGATGGGGCCCGAGGAGTTGCTTGCCGATGCCGTGCTGTCGGGCGGCAACGGCGGAGTTTGCGGCGGGGCCAACCTTTGCCCAAGGCTATACGTCGATCTGTACAAAGCGGCCCGAGACAAAAACATGGAGATTGTTCGAGAGCTTCACTCTCGGGTCATGCATATTTCCGAAACACTATACACGGTAGGCCATAACCCATCGGCCTTTCTGAAGGGGCTCAAGTGTGCCTTGTCGTGTCTGGGCATTTGCAGCGATGCGATGAGCGAACCTTTTCAGCAATTTGGCCCCGCAGATCGTGACCGTATTCGGCAGCACCTGATAGACCTGCAACTCCTGGAAGCAGAGACGCCCGTCGCTCGCCTGGACGGCCCGCACGAAAAGGGTGTCGCGCGGGCGATACCTCAGTCCTCATCTGAGCAAATCGAGGTTCAGGCGTCTGAAACAAGCGAACTGAGCAACTAGAAGACGATTCAGCCGGAAAAAATAAAAAAATTCGTTACATTCCTTGAAGTCAAGTATTGACAATTAGAAGTACATCTGGGATACTAATGCTATACTTATGGCGCAAGTATTCATTACTGTAGCTTCGTCGTCTAGCGATTACCGTTGTTTTAGATAGAAATAAGGAGGATTTAGTCATGAGGAAAAATGTTGGCAAGATACGCAGTACTCGCCGTTTCGCTTTTACGCTTGTCGAACTCCTGGTGGTGATCGCCATCATCGGGATATTGATTGCGCTTTTGCTGCCGGCGGTGCAGGCAGCTCGTGAGGCTGCCAGGCGGATGCAGTGTTCCAATAATCTGAAACAGATCGGGTTGGCGCTGCATGGCTACGCGGCAGCCCAGCGAGTCTTTCCGCCCGGCGCGATCGCCGTGGACGCTTACAAAGGGTCTTCGGGCAATTTCCTGATAGACGCATGGTCAGAGGCCGCCACCGGCACACACGGGACCAGTTGGATGCTGCAAATCCTGCCCTACGTAGAGCAGGCCGGATTGTACGACAAGTGGAACTTTAACATGAATGTGCTTGGCAACGCGGCGGTGGCGACGACGGATATTGCCGGTTTCTACTGTCCATCCCGCCGCAACACGGTGCGAGGCGAGGACGCTGATATCATGTTCCAAAATTGGACCAGCGGTGGCACCGACTATGGCGGTTGCGTCGGTGAGAGCAACTACTTCCGCGACCCGTACCAGCACGAGATGCACGTCAACTACGCGAGCGGGGTTCCGGAAAACTGGGGTGTCTTTCGACCCAACGAGTCGGTCAAGATCAGAGATATCACCGACGGCACCTCTAATACAATAATGGCCGGCGAATTACAACGTCTGCACGGCGAGGAGGATTACAACGGGGACGGCCACACCGGCAGCGAAACCAGTCACGATGGCTGGGCGGCGGGTGGGGTGGCCAATCTGTTCGACACCGACATCGGATACAGCGGCGGAATCAACACGTTGTTTTTCGAAGCACCCGGTAGCGACCACCCCGGTGGGGCCCAGTTTGCCTTGGCCGACGGCTCGGTCCGCTTCATCAGCGAGAATATCGATTCGCTCACCTTGGAGGACATGGGGAGTATTGCCGGCGGCGAGGTGATTACCAAGGAACCGTAGCGAGGTTGCGGGAGATGCATTGAATGGTGGAACAGAAGAGCATTTCCCGAGCCGGATCACCCAGCTCGATATCCAATTGTGAGTTCCGGGCGACGACCTTCGGGCAAGTCCCGCGAACCTTGAAGAGCAATGTACTGTTACGAGTAATCTGACGGACCATTTAACAACGAAAGAAGTTCCAACCATGAAAATTAACAGACTATTGATTGTGGTGGCAATGCTGGCATTGGGGGCGGGAGTGCCGTGGTGTCCGATGGCGGATGCCACGGTGATCTCGCATCATTGGAAGTTTGACCTACCGGAGGGCGGCAGCATCGGTGACGACATCGTCTCCGATACTGCACTGGGCACGGGGCTTGTGGCGACCGCAAAAAGCGGCGGCTTACCGCACGTGGACAGCGTCGTGAAGTACGCCGATGCATCCAGCGGTGGTGGTACCGCGTCGGCCGACTTAAATAACGCCGGGGCCTACCAGAGTTACATGGGCAGCTATTTATGCGTACCGGACAACGACACCCTAACCGGTCATGCATCCGGTGGAGACGGCTTTACCAGCCTTACGATCGACGTCATGGTCGACCCGGAATCGTTCCCCTTTGTGAGCAATTACGTCGTTTACAAGTATGAAAACTACGACGCTGCCGAGGTTCAAACGTCCAACGGCTACTAT
>CAZISU010000434.1:0-5651 GCA_964541935.1 uncultured Planctomycetaceae bacterium
GCGCACGCAAAACTACCCCTGGGAAAAGATCATTGACCACGCAAGGGTCAATAACACTTCGGTCGATGTGACCGATGAGTAGTGAAGCTTTGGGTTTTGACGTTTCGGTGGGGGCGACCGAAGCCTTGAATTGCATACCGCTTGCGCGCGGAGGGAGATTTCACCGATGCAGGTTAATGCATCTTGCCAAGTGCCAGCGGAGTGTCGGACCAACGCGTTGGTGAACGGCCTTGTCCACAAGGTTCCCAGCTGTCAGCCATACAGGGCTACCCTATACGAAGTGCGTACTTGAATCCTCCCCGCAAATCCGTTCTAATGGGGTAGTTGGTGAGAGAAGGCGACGTGCAAAGTCAGGCAGAGACCATTCGCCAACCATCTGCTCGCTGGCAGCTACGACGTCTAAAAGGACGTTTGCACGACGGGAATCACCTGCCAGCGCGTTAGGCCTCAAATCAGCAGTTTACAGGTGATAGGCGGAAACCTCTATCCGTTCGTTAGGCGTAGTACGGTGAGCGATGAAGATCGATATTGTGGTTGTCTACATTCAGCGTTATCACAGGGGGCATGAGGTCCACTTCGTGCCGCCGATCACGGGCATCCACCTCGCTGCGCTGACCCCGGCTCGGCACACTGTTCGAGTCATCCACCAGCAGGTCGAAGAGGTGAATCTTGACAGCGACGCAGACGTAATCGCATTGTCCTTCTCCAGTGGCTTCGCCCCTGAAGCTTATAGACTGGCCACCGCATACCGGAAACGCGGCAAGATCGTGATCGCGGGGGGAGCACACGTTACGTTCGCACCTGAGGAGGCATTGCGTTTCGTCCACAGTGCGATCATTGGAGAGGCCGAGTCGGTCTGGAGCGAGTTGCTAATGGACATTGAGCAGGGGACGCTACGAGATCGGTATGCCGGTGACTCTCGGCCCCTGGCGAACCTCCCGACGCCCCGGTATGATCTTCTGCCCCCGCAGTTCTTCGTCAAGCGGGTTGTCCAAGCAACGCGGGGATGCCCGTTCAAATGCTCGTTCTGCACAGTTCCGGTTCTCAACCCTGGCTTCCGGACCCGCCCCGTCGAGGACGTACTCCGCGACATCCGATACGATCGATTCCGCTGGTGGTGGCAACGGAAAATCGTGTGGTTCTGGGACGACAACCTTACCGTGAAGCGCGACTACGTTACGGAACTGTTTCGACGCATGTCCCCTCTGCGAAAGTGGTGGCTGACCCAAGCGAGCATGGACATCGCTCAGGACGATGAACTTCTCGACCTGATGCGCGAATCCGGGTGCATCGGTGTGTTTTTCGGAATCGAGTCCTTCACGAAGGAATCCCTGGACGACGCAGGGAAACGGCAGAACAAGGTCGCAGAATACCGACGCCGAATCAAGAAGCTCCATGACCGAGGGATTTGTGTCATGGCGGGCTTCATTTCCGGTTTCGACGGGGACACGCCGGAAAGCATCCGCGCCATGGCCAGGGAACTTGACGAAATTGGCGTCGATGTACCCTTTCTGAGCATCCTCACCCCGTATCGCGGCACGGCATCGTACGCGAAGATGAGGTCCTCGGGACGACTGCGTCAGGAGCTGGGGTGGGAGTTTTACAACGGATTCAATGTCTCCTTCGAGCCGCGGAAGACGTCCCCTGCAGACCTTCTCCGTGCACATCGGGCGCTCTGGCGGTCGGCCTTCTCGCTACGGTCCTGTTTGCGAAGGATTGCCAGAGGCTTGGTAACTCTGCGGTGGGGAGGGCTGCTGATGTGCAGCATGATGAACGTGTTTTACGGATGGAAGGCGTTCACAAAGAATGAGCCAATCAGCTTTGAGGGGACGGATCACTACAATATGATTCGCGAAGTAGTTGCCCCAATCATGCACAACCGGCTGGACACCGAACAATCACCTGGAGTCGACCTCGCAGATTCAGCGACTCAAACATAACGCTCTGCCAGAGCGTCAGCAAACAACCGATTCTCTGGGGCCCAATCTATACTGCGAGCTAACTCGCTTCGGTCACATCGATCTCCGCGTCTAAACGAAAGTCGTTAACCTGCGGAGGTGTTCACGACCGAAGCAGATAACGACAATTCTCCTTGTGCATTTGGTGGCGCCACCGACGCGCTTTTGAGAACCCGCGAAAAAGTGTTGTTTGCCTCGATAACTCATGGCGCATAAGACACACCGAGAAAACATGATTTTCATCTTTTGACGTGTGGAACCGATAAGACACGCCGTCAAGCAGTGCCATCTTTCTTGCGGACGCGATTTGTGGTCTTCTTTTTTGGGCAATTATTCTGGGCACTCATTTCCTCTCTTCCGGTTCGGTGCAGACCACCGTCCGATCTACCAGCTGCGGACGCGATTGCATGAGCCGGCTGTGCCAGGCGTCATGGTCGGCTTCCATTGCAGACATATAGCTTGACGCGTTCAAGCGGGAAATCGGTAAACGGAATCTCTTGCTTGATTGCCGCCGGCTGGTCCGAATCAGCCCGGACGGTATCGCGTTCGACAGCCGCTAGTTGCCTTCCGGTCACACCTCTTCGGACCAATACGCCATATCTCACACATAAAGTTCTCCGAAAAGCCAAAAATACCCGGGGATCGAGCTTGTGCCCGTCCCCAGGTATTCGCAGTCTATTCAGAGCAGGTTGACAACCCGCTCGGCCAAGCCTTTTTCGCCCAGCACGACGTTCATCTTACTGTTGGTGGCAACCTTTTCCAGGATTTCCAACTCCCGCAGACGCATCAGTGTTGGGTTGTTCTCCAACAGCTTGGCAGTGTTGGCCTGGCTGCGCATGGCTGCCGTTTCCTCGCGTCGGGCGATGAGGTTGGCCTCGGCCGCCTTCTTCGCCTCGGTGACACGGTTCATCAGATCCTTCATGTCGCCCGGCAAAATCACATCGCGGATGCCGACCGAGACAATCTCGATGCCCAACTGTTCGGCCCGGTTACGCAACATCTGCTCGATTTCCCGACCTAGGTCATCCTTATCGGCCAGGAATTCGTCTAGACCACGTGTGCCGATCGCCGCGCGCAGGGCCAGTTGGGCCTCGCGATAAATCGCCTGGCGATGGTCGTCAACGCTGGTAACCGCCCGCTGTGCGTCGACCACGCGGTAGGTTGTCATAGCGTTGAGCCGTAGTGTGACCTTGTCGGCGGTCATAATCTCCTGACCGCCGAGTTCGACCATGGTCTCGCGCAAGTCGAGTTCCACCAACCGTGCATCGGCCGCGCCCTTCCAGAAGGCGTACAAGCCCGGCTGCAACGTGCCGACATAGCGGCCGTCGTAGAACAGCACACCAACGCGGCTCTGCTCGACGCGGCAGACGTCCAGCAACCCGGCGGCCGACGCTGATCGTGCGATCAGGGCTAGCTCCTTGTGCTCGAAACGTACGCTGGCCGTGTCGACCACTTCGACCTTGACCTGCTTTTGGCCTTTCCAGTAAGCATAGAGCCCCGGCGCAAGTACGCGGTCGAAACGACCGTCGATCCACACTAGACCACGTTGCTCGTCCTTCAGGTCGATAACTTCGGCGAGGCCTTCGAGCTTGCCCGAGCGTACGATCATATCAAGCTTCGTGTTGACCAGCCAGGGATCGCGCCTCGAGACGATCTCGACGCGGACTTTGTCCAACGGGTCGACGAACCAATGCCGGCCTTCGCCGAGCAAGCCCATGAATTCACCGTCGCGAAAATACAAGCCAGCCTCGTAGCTGCGAATCTTTTCTGTTTTCAATATCAACATGTTCATCATCATCATCTCCTTCTTTAATGTGTGGAAGCACAAACCTAAAACCGTCGGGTGGCGGAACATTTGCTCGATCACACAAACGGCTTGCGGAGTGCTGCTTGAGCAGCCGGTCCTGCCGGTGTCGAGCCATTTCAGCCACGAGTCCGCCTGGAGGTCTTATGACCTGCCGTGCTGTTTCTTGGCATCTTGGGCTCTGGGCTGGCAGTATGTAACTGCGGTATCCGCGCACTACATAGCAACCGCATTGTGTTGCTGCCGGTCGTGCTGCATTCGGTTGAGACGGTTGTCGACCAACCGAGATCGATCCAACATCCGCCGTTCACACGAGTACAACGGTCGGCACGACAGCCGATCGGGCTCATGCCCGCCTCCCTCGGGCTTTCTTGGGCGTTATCACGCCGGTGGAGCAGGTGTTTAGCCTGCGTCTTGGTACGGGAATCGAACCCGTGACAGCCAGATTCTGGTCTGGTGCTCTACCGACTGAGCTAACCACGCTCGTTTGACACCATCCCGTCATAATCCATGTCCGGAACACACCGAGCCAACTACCTAGTACGGCTCACGGTCGGCGCGCCGCTGGCAAAGACGGCATCAACGCTTGCTTCAAGTTTATTATTGCTCCCTAAAAGTAGTCGTCCCGGTTCACGCCGTCAAAAGCGGCCTGATTTCAGGCAACACACCTTGAAGCGTTTTCCGCTACCGCATGGGCAGGGATCGTTTCGGCCGAGCTTCTCTTCGAGCAGCTTATCGCCATGGACCACGCGGACGCCCCGCTTAACCTGCGTTTTTGAGGGGAATCCCTTGCGTCGCTTGCTCATGGGCTCGAAAATACTGTTCGTCGTTGTAAGTGCGATTTGCCATGTGGCACCTCCTTTCGAGATGAATTCAATCGGTGGCAATCTATCAATAATCCGAGCGTCCTCGCCAGGAATCGAACCTGGTCCTCGACCTTCGCAGGGTCGCGTGCAAGATCCACCACACCCCGAGGACGTTTCATTTTTAAGTGACGAACCAGTGATTTCAGGTTCGCACAATTCTTTCATTATTCTCCGATATCAAAATACCCCGCCGAGGAATCGAACCCCGTCTTGCAGATTCGAAGTCTGCCGTGCCGTCCATCACACTCGCAGGGCATGGAGCCGACGACTGGATTTGCACCAGCATCGCCCGGTTTACAAAACCGGCGCCTCACTGTTCGGCCACGTCGGCATTTTTATGGCCAGTCACACATCAATCAGCAGGAGCGCAAGGATTCGAACCCTGTAGGGCGGTTTTGGAAACCGCCTGTTCTCCCAGGAACACGCTCCTGTATCGCCCCATGGCCGGCGCGGCACCAAGACACCGCGCTGGGCAACGGACTACTATTTCTCCAACTTCACATTCCAGTACGCTTCACTGATAAACTTCGACCAGCTCTCCATCCGCACATTGTGTGCCGCATAGAGCGGGCGCCACGTGCCGAAGTCGCATGCCGGCTTGCTCGGGCGTGCGGTCGGCCTTTCGCCTGTTGCACTCCACACACGCCAGCACACAGTTCTCCCAGGTCGACTCGCCGCCTTGCGCACGAGGTACAACGTGGTCGAGCGTCAACTCCTCGCTGCCAGGCTGGTGGCCACAGTATTGGCAGGCAAATCGGTCTCGTTTGAAAATGTTTCTCCGGCTGAAGGTTACTGCCGCACGTGGCAGCCGATCGTAGTCACTTAGTGTGATTACTTCCGGCGCGCGGAGTCGAAAGCGGATAGCCTGGACGAACGGCTCTTCGTCGCGTGGACGCAACGCCGACCAATCGTCCCAGTCGTACGTCTGGTAGTCGCTCGGATCGACCACTCGGGCCGTCTCGTTCCACAACAGAACCAATGCCCGCGCGACCGTGGCCACGTGAACCGGCTGCCAGTTGCGGT
>CAZISU010000435.1:0-5633 GCA_964541935.1 uncultured Planctomycetaceae bacterium
ACGGCCTTCTGTGATGGCTCGACCCGTTTCATTTCCAACGACATAGATCTGGAAATCTGGCGTTCCATCTCCACTATCAATGGCGGCGAGGTTCTCGAAGAGTTCTAGGTTTGCTACACTGGTCGACTTCGTGTTACCAATCAAGTAGGGTGCGTCCGCGACGCACCAAGTGGATCCCTTGTATCCATAACCGCCAAAGGACTTTTCATGCTCCTAGAACAAACCGGCTTGGTCTACGACGCCGAAACCCAAGAGCAGAGTCGACGCGTCGCGTCCGCCACCTCCCTGTGTCAGTTGACCTCGGGCAGTGTGCTTTGCGGCTTTTCCGTGGGCTTCGAAAAGCAATGTCCCACCTCCACGATAAAAATCTGCCGCTCCCTCGACGGAGGTGCAAGCTGGCAGACACTGCCTTTCGAGTTCCGCACCGAATTCGAGGGCGTGCCCGGCTCGCTGTGTGCCGGCGAGATGGTCGAAATCGAGCCTGGACGCCTAGCGCTCTTCACCACCTGGTTCGACCGTAGCGAGCCCGACCGACCGCTGTTCGATCCCGAGACCGAGGGAATTTTACATAGCAAACTACTCTTGGCCTTCTCGGATGACGAGGGCGAAAGCTGGTCCGACTGGACCGCGGTTCCCACGCCCGGGCTGAGCGGTTGCGCCGGCACGGGCCCCGTGCTGAAATGGGCCGACGGCACCATCGGCTTCAGCTTCGAAAGCTACAAAGAGTTCGACGACCCGGCCCCCTCGCGGCATGGTGCCTGGCTAGTGCTGTCGCGGGATGGGTGCCGCACGTTCGAAGAGCCGCTTTTGGTCGCCCAGCACCCCGAACATTCGGTCTACTACTGGGACCAGCGGCTCTGCTTAGATGATACGCCGGGCGGATACATCGGCCTGTTTTGGACACACGACCTGGCGGCCAAACGCGATCTCTCGGTCCACATCCGTCGCGCCGACACGAGCCGCTTCGCCGGCAAGTTGGGTGGCGCCGACTTCGAGGCCGCACCGATCTCGACGACCACAATCCCCGGCCAGATTGCCGCCCCTCTGCTCTTGGACGATGGTCGCTTGTTGGCCTTTGTCGTCGACCGCGATACGCCGGGCACGATGAAACTCTGGCAATCGGCGGACGGCGGACGTACCTGGCCAGAGGGGGATGCTCTGCTGGTCTACACCCACGACGAACGGGCTGCCATCTCGCAGGGTAAGGGCGACATCGACTTCGGAGAATACTGGGACGACATGACCAAGTGGAGCTTCGGCCACCCTGCCATCCGCCGCCTGGCCGATGGCAATATCCTGGCAGCCTTCTACGCCGGCACCCCCCAGTGCATGAGCATTCGCTGGGCCCGGATTTGTGTATGAGCAGCGTGTTACTTCGCCGGCAACTCGATCCCCATCTCGGCCATCAGTATCTGCATGTCTTCCCAAACCATGCGCTTGGCCGGCGGGTTACGCAGTAGATATGCCGGGTGGTACGTACATAGTACTTTGATGCCCTGGTAGTCGTGAAACGTTCCCCGCAACTTCCCGATGGTTGTGTCGGTATCCAATAGATTCTGCGCAGCCACTGCCCCCAGGCAACAAATATAGTCGGGCTTAATCGCGGCCAACTGCCGGTTGAGATACTCGCGACAATTGGCCGACTCGACCGGCAGCGGGTTGCGATTTCCCGGCGGTCGGCATTTTAGGATGTTTAAGATGTAGACGTCGTCGCGTGAAATTGTACACGCCTCAATAATCTTGGTAAGCAACTGCCCGGCCCTGCCCACAAACGGGATGCCCTGCTTATCCTCGTCGGCCCCCGGAGCCTCGCCCATAAAGACCAACTTTGCGTTCGGGTTTCCCACGCCGAAAACCGTCTGAGTTCGCGTCTCGGCAAGCTCCGAGCACCGCCCACACTGGGCAACCTCGGCGGCGATAATCTCCAGGCCTTCGTGTGTCTGTTGCCCCCCTGCTTTTAGGGACTTGGTGGTTTTGGCTTTCTGGGAGGCTTTTGGCATATGTGTAATACCTGCTCTTTTTAGGCTTTCGAGTCGCTGGGAAACGGCCCTTGGTGAGTGAGCCCGTGTGGTTTGAGTTTCTGCGATGGTCCCTTCCGCACTGCGTGCAGCCATGCTGATGTTCCTTCGTTGTCAGTTGGATCTCTTATTAGGCGATGTTTTGTGGAAGCTCTACGATATGTCATTTCATGTGATAGGCCAAGTGGGCGTCGATTAGGGCTTGTCATTGCGAACTTTTTTGTGGATACTGTCTTTCTTACCCACTGCTCTTTGGGAGTTCGGTAAGAGACTACTGTGGATATAGGCTCCTAGATACCGAGTAATACCCATGACCGGATTAGGTCGCGGGTGAAGAGTGTGATCTGGAAGTGCTTATTAGCAAACAACTTAGAGGTTGTAGCTCAGCTGGTAGAGCAACGGACTTTTAATCCGTAGGTCCAGGGTTCAAGCCCCTGCAACCTCACTTCCACAAACAAAAGCCCCGCAAGCACTTACGTCAAAAGCTTGCGGGGCTTTTTTCTTCGCTCATGGGCCAACACTCCAATAACACGCCACGCCCAAAATTCCGTAGGCTACACTCCGTCATTCGTCGGATCCCGGCTGTAGGAACTCGGGCACGAAAAGTTTATCGACGGCCTTATCTACCTGTTTGGCCATATTGATGTACTTCTGGGTGGTCAAGTAGCTCTTATGCCTCATCAGCGTTTGTAGGGCGTCCGCGGTAAGCTGCTCGGCGTTGGACGTGGCAAATGCCCGCCGGAGGTCGTGGAAGCCATAGCGGTGGCAGGCGTCGGTGTGCTCGTGGTTCTCGTGGCAGGGAAGATGGATCCCGGCCGCCTTCTGGATGACCGCGAAGTCTTCCCACAATGTCCGCGCGTGGCAGGGCCAGTAAAAGACCATTTGTCCGAAATCGACGATTTTCCGCAAATGCTCGACCACCACCGGGTGGAGGGGGACACGTTCGTCACGTTTGCCCTTGTTGTCGGAATGGCGGGTGATGGCCGTGGCGTCGTCGAGGGACACGTCATCCCAGCGTAAGGCCAGGGGCTCCGATATACGCCAGCCGGTCATGTAGCAAAACGTGAGCAAGGTCCGCCACCAAGTCGCCGCCTCGTATGCGTCCGTTGCCGGCCGCTTGGCCACCTCGCAGGCCGCATAGATCGCGGCGAAGTGCTCGGGCGTGACGTAGCGGACAAGCTTTTGCGGCTCCTTGACCATGCGGAATTTCGGCCGCTTAGGCATGTAGCCCCAATCGGTTGCTATCTGCAAGACGGCTCGGAGGTGTCGCAGTTCCTTGTTGATCGTCGCCGGCGAAACCTTGCTGCCCTTCTTCTTGCCGGGTTCGGTTCGCCGCTTCGTTATGTAGCCGTCAATTGTTTGGGTCTTGATCGCGTCCACACGCTTGGGCTTGATTATCCGCTCGAAGTGCTTGAGCGCTCGCAGGGTTTCCCTTTTTGTGCCCGTGGGCATCGACTCGGCAATCTGGGCCTCATATTCTTTGCGGAAGTCTGGCCAGGATTTCTTTGTGTTGCCTTCGTAGGTGCCGGCCGCAAGCTGGCCCTCGGTCTTCTTGCGGAATTTCTCGGCCATGCTTTTGCTGCCGATCCGCTTCGATTTCTTCTTGCCCTCGGGATCGTACCAGCCGACGGACCATGGGCAATTGTCGTCGCCGAGTTTTTTCTTTTGGCGGGAGTCTTGGAATAGCCAGGCGTTCATGGTTTGGGTTTCTCGTTTATGCAATGTGGGATGGTATTGAAAAAATACCCGGGAAAATAGGCCTGTCGGTGTTTCGTCCGACAAGTCTATTTTCCTTCGGGCGTGGTTACGGTACGCCTAACACACGGAAAGATTTTTTTCCGCTTGCTCGGCCAGGTCCATAAACAACTTTCCAAACCTTCGCAGTTCGGCGACCAGTTGAACCTCCAAAGAATCGGGGCCGCGATCATCTAAAAACATGACGTCGTCGTCATTTTCACAGTGAAGTTTTGCACTGTAGATGTGTCCGTTGCCCGATTCGTCGCCGTTGATAAAGGCGGTTTTCAAGAAATCGACATCGAGGGCGCCGCCCGTGGCCTCTTTGAGTCGGCTGGTAATTACTTGACGATCATGATCGGACGGGGTTGTAGAACTTGGAGACATCGTTTGTCCTCCTCCGCACGCTCAGCGTGAGCGCGCAAAAACAAACGCCGCCTCCGATCGCGATTAGGCACCCAGTAGGATACCCGCCCGGTGTCACCACACGGGCACGGTCAGAGACGGCGTTTGTCTTACAAATAAGCATTGTTTTACTGGTCTGGAGCTAAGCTCCGGTTTAATCGTCCGTAATTTTATCAAATGCCCGCTTTCAGTCAACACCCCCCGAAAAGTGTTGCCCCAGATTCGCCCGTGTGGGCCTCAAACGCCCGCCGGCGACTGTGGACACCTCGACCATGGCCGGCCGCCAGGTGACGATTCTGGCGTTATTCATGGTCCACATGCGAAGTGGCCGGGTCGGGTAGTTTTGCCCGCTGTTTGGTTGATTCCTGCATCGCTCCGGTGGCCTGAAGAACACCGTTGTTGGCTTCGTGGTTCGAGGCAATAAGATCGTCAATCTTGTCGATCAAACGGCCAAGTGCCGCCGCGCTTCCTCGATCCCCCACCGTCGGAGGTTGTGCCGGCGTGTGAAGTGGACTCCAGCCAAGCATTTTATCGCCCAGTTTTTGTGTTTCGCTTGTGCCTTCGATCGCTATTTTTCGGAGGTGCAATTGCTTGCGGTAGGCTGGTAGGTCAGCCCCGCGGTATTTTGCGAAGGTCGAGTGTACTTTTGTCCCGAATGCACTCTCGCCGCTTTGTCGTAGGATCTCGCTGAATTGTTCGTCGACCACACCGGCCCTTGCCCGGGCTGGATCCGCCACAGCCAAGTCTTCTTTGGACACCTCGGCCCTTCGCCTTAGAGCGGCCGTTTGTTGCATCGCCGCGGCCTCGCGGACTGCGACCCGCTTCTTAAACGCCTTAGCGCTATTTTTGGGGGATGGCAGTGTTTTTTTGAAGCTCTGATACTTTTTGTAAACGTCTCCACCGGCGAAAAAATCGCGGATGGCCGGTTTGATCGTTTCGGAAAAACCTTTCTTGAATTCCTCTTCAAACGCTTCCATCTTTTCGGGGTGTGTGCGAACGTATTCTATACGCGAGTCCATCGTCTTCTTTTCGGGAACAAGCTCTGCCAGTTTCCCAACAAACTTTGTCATGGCCGTCGAGGTTTTCTCGCCCTCGGGATCGCTACCGCCATGGGTGAATGCTGCGAACAGTGCCCCAGTATTTTCAAGTGTTCCGCCCGATTGCATGCCCGCTCGTAGAACCGGGGTCGCGTTTCGCATTAACTTTCGAGGGTTGACAATGCGGGCCTGCTTGCCAAGTTGCTGAAGAAACCCCAACGATTGTTCGGGGGTCTGTTTCGTGATTGCTCCCAGGTCCAGCGCCGCCCCGGCCGAGGCAATGCCCGTCTCGGTGTCTCCCGGCGCGTATTTGATGGAGCCCTCGACGGCTCTATAGGCCGCCTCCAAGCTTTGGTCACCCCGCGCGCTCATTGCCGAGGAAAGTCGTTGGTAAACATCTTTTCGGCCGATGCCATGTTTGGCTGCAATTGAATCGGCT
>CAZISU010000436.1:0-5629 GCA_964541935.1 uncultured Planctomycetaceae bacterium
GAACTATAGCCGAAAACAGTAATTCAGGAAACAATAGTTTTACGAGTTCTAAGTATGAGGCAGACGCTTTCCCGGGCGGTAACTGGGCGTTGTTCGATCATCCAGCGGTGGATGCCGGTTTCGCGGCCTCCGGCGGAATATTGTCGTACTCGACCATGGGCTACGACGACGATGGAGAATGGATTTACGACACTGCTTGGGGTGGCATGGTTGCCGCTGATCCTTCCTATACAGTGGAACTGAGAGTTAAGGCTACCGGCAGCAAAAACGCCGTTCCTGGACTTCATATTCACACTAAAGGCCCAACTACAGGGCTCTGGTTGAATGTTGCCACCGATAGCGTTGGAGTTGGCGATGGCGACAACGTCACTAGCGTACTGGCTTCGGGCCTGGACAACTCTTCGGATTTCCACGATTATCGTGTAGCCTATGATGCCGGCACCCAACTGTACCAAGTTTGGCGTGATAGCGCTCAAATCGGCACCGACGTATCTGCCACACTAGGAGGCGGTGCTTATCTGGGTATTGGTGACCTCACAAGCCAAGGTGACGGCTCCGCCGATATCGACTACATCCGCTGGGACACCTCCGGGGCATACGCACCCGTCCCCGAGCCGTCGACAATCGTGTTGCTATTGGCCGCCGCCCTTAGTTTTTTAGTGGTTCGGCGTGTCTAGGAAGGATTACAATTAAGAAAGCCCGGCACAGCAGAGAAGAGGCAATTATTACTTTTCTGCTGGGTGGCGTTTTGCCTCCCACGCTGTTTAGGACAATATGGCTTCTTAAAAGGGAGATTAAAGCCATGGCAAGAAGACACTTATGCCCGGTGGTCTTACTACCGGTCGTGGCTGCGGTTTTTTGCTACGTGGTTGCATCGGCCGCTTTTGCTGCCGACATCACTGGCACTCGCGATTCGAACAATTTTAATTTCAAGTATACTGGCGCCGATTTGGCCTCCAGCGTTGAATGGAGCGGAACGCCTGACGACACTAAACCCACGGCAACCGTCGAGGGCAACTATTTGCGTTTCGACGTGGCCGATAACGGCATGTTCACCTGGCTAGACGCTTTAAGCAACATCGATGGCTGGACAGTAGAAATTAGTCTGCAAGTAACCCAGCCCGGCGCGGAAGCTTTCCCTAGCGCTTTCTCGGGGATCGTAGCCGATGGCCAGCAAGGTCAGTACAACGTGCTCAACATCGGCGCGGGGGCCGTTTATGCCGGACAAACCAGTGACATCGATACTGTTCTGGTTGAAAAGGATATGACCGACAGCTTTCATAAAATACGTATCGCTCAAGCGCCCTACAGCGGTCTTGGCGACACGCACGTTTGGGTAGACGGGGAACTGGTCTCCAAGGAACTCAAAGGGCTGGGCAGTCATGCTTATACTCGAAACTGGTGGGGGCGAAGCACCGGCGCACAGACGCAAGGGCAAAGCCTGATCGATTACATTCGTGTCGATACCAGCGGTGGATATGGACCCGACGGATGGGTCTACATCCCGCCGGATCCCCCGGATCCCTTGCCGGAAAAAGACTCGGCCACGTTCGATTGGAAATACGAGATGGATGTGGATCCCACAACACAGGATCTCGACGCCAATGCGATTAACGACTTTTCGATTGGTGGTCCCGACACGGCCTCGGTTAGCGGTGGCGTGATGACCTATACCTCGGGCTTCGAAACTGGTGTATGGTGTGCATCCTCACACGGAAGCGGAGGTATCTGGCAAGGCAAGACTTCAATCGAGGATGGCTATACGGTCGAGGCCCGCGTTAAGATTTTGAACAATCCCGAGAGCGACGTGGCCTTCGGTATCTTTGCAACTCCCTCCGACAACGATGGCGTCGGCTACCTGACCGTGGGAGCCAATGGGCAAGGTTGGGGCGGCAGTGGCGAAGACGGCAATAATCTTGCCTTGGGCGAGGTTGACAACACCGACGACTTCCACGTTTTCCGTCTTGTCCAGCACCCCGGTGAGGACATTTATTCAGTTTGGCGCGATGACGTTAAAATCGCCGAGGGAATCAACAGAGGTTATTCTTCCGCTCAGGATGCAATGTGGATCCTCGACGGTAGCGGTTACTGGGGCGGTCAGGCCGAGGTCGACTACGTCCGCTTCATGTCAGGAGCATACGCTCCGGATAGCAGTGAGTATTTTGCGGGCGATGCCAACCGCGATCACGTTGTCGACGCAGAGGATGCCGCGATACTTGCCAGTAACTGGCTGTCTTCCGGCGCCGATTGGGGCATGGGCGACTTCAACAACGACGGCATGGTAGACGACATCGATGCCACGCTTTTGGCAAGCAACTGGAATAGCACTGCTGCGTCCAACTCTGTTCCGGAGCCGGGAGTCCTGGCGATTGCATTAGGGCTCTTGCTATCGCTGGCCTGCGTGCGTCGTTTGCGTTAATTTAAGAATCGAGGCTCCCCGGCCGCAAGCGGCGGCCAGGGGACGCTGTGATAAATATCTTTTCCAAGCACAAGTATTCACAAGGAAAAATAGAATATGTTTAAAGCACAATGTCCCAAGAGGGGACGACTTGCCGGTTTCACACTCGTGGAACTCCTGGTGGTAATCGCCATCATTGGGATCCTCATCGCCTTGCTTTTGCCGGCTGTGCAGGCAGCCCGCGAGGCGGCACGACGGATCCAATGCTCTAACACTTTCAAGCAAGCCGGCTTGGCCATGCACAACTATCATGGAGCGCATAACTCTTTTATGCCCGGCATCAATCAGGGACGTTGGTTCGGCTGGGCGCCTTTTCTGTTGCCATACATGGAAGAGTCGGCCATTCACGAGAAGATTAATTTCAATGACGTGAATTATTTTGCGTCTGGACCAACAAGAGAGGCCGGCTACACAGTTGTAAACGGTTTTCTTTGCCCTAGCGACACCCAAAGCGGCGAGTGGGTAATCTGCGGAAGCGAAAATGACTCCGAGCCCAATCCCGACGATGATGTAGCCTTAACGAGCATGGCCGGCGTGAGCGATCACCGCGACTGGAGCAATGGTGGTATTTGGCCAAAAACCCTTGAAGAAGCAACTGGCATGATGGCCGCCGACAGCGGATGTCGCATCCGTGACGTAGCCGACGGAACGAGCCAAACATTCTTGATCGGCGAGGTGACCGGCGGAGGCCCTGGATCGCATGAAGGGTTCTTCTGGAGTTGTTGGAACATTGCGGACACCCGCGACGGACTCAACGGTCTCTATACGTCTATCGGCGGCAGGTGGCCACCGATGAGCGGCTATGCTGGCGGTTCGCGAGCAGCCGGTTTCTCCAGCTTTCATCCCGGCGGTTGTCATTTCGTTATGGTCGACGCCAGCGTGCAGTTCATCAACGAGGACGTATCTCGCGAAGTACTTGACATGCTTACAACACGAGCCGGCGGCGAAGTTCTGCCCGAGGCATACTAGTAAATGGATTTATATTCTCAGATGTCAAAACTATTTTTGAACCTATCTAATGTCGTTGCAGTATATCTGCTTGTTGTTATTGCTGTTGTGGTAGCGACCGGTTGTGGCAATGCAGGCTTGGAACGGATTCCCGTTAGCGGGACAGTCTCATACGACGGTCAACCGGTTGTGCAGGGATCCATACGCTTTGTGCCGCTGAAGGGTCAGCAAGTACCTGTCTCAGCGGCCGAGATCGAAGATGGTAAGTATACCGTCGACTCTAAAGGCGGTGTGGCCGTGGGTGAGTATCGCGTTGAGTTCGAAGCGTATTTCAAGAGGCAAAACAATCCTAATCGGCCGCTTCCGCCGGGTGTGGGGCAAGACTCGGCCGGTTGGGTACAGTATATGCCACCTAAATACGGGCTGGAATCACAACTGACTTTCAAGGTGGAGTCGGGAGCCGACAATATCACGAAGAATTTTGACTTGCAACGATAACCGCCAAAAGATTTCTTCTTGCAATGCAGCGGTTGGCTTTGGCTTTCTGGGGCACGGGGGCAGTGCTACAGATCTTTGGTGTCTTGTCGTTCTAAATGTGACGTATGTGCACGGCATAACGCGTTCGACATTCGATAATTATCCGTTTAACAGTGAGAATAATGTATAAAATGCAAGTTGACTGGCCCCACGAATTCCCCGGTGCCTACTGGATGGACGAGCAGGAAGAACGTGTCGTTTTGGACGTACTGCACGAAGGTTCGCTTTTTCGCTACTATGGTTTAGGCAAGCCGAAATATGTGGATGCATTTGAAGCCGCAGCGAGCAGCTATTATGGCACTGACCACGCTTTGGGCATGAACAGCGGCACTGGAGCCCTAATCACGGCCTTGACCGCCATGGGAATCGGCCCCGGTTGCGAGGTGATTTTGCCGTCGTTCATGTGGGTGGCCACTGTTGCGGCAATCGTGCAAGTCAACGCCATACCCGTATTATGTGAAGTTGATGACAGTTTCTGCATGGATCCGGAAGATCTCAAACGAAAGATCACTTCCAGAACCAGGCTGATCTTGCCGATTCACATGGCCGGCGCGCCGTGCGATATGGACGCGATAATGGAAGTAGCCCTCCAGCACGGCATACCCGTTTTGGAAGATTGCGCGCAGTGCAACGGCGGTAGTTTTCATGGCCGGCGAGTTGGTAGCTTCGGCGATATGGGGATTTTCAGCCTGCAACTGAACAAGAATATTACATGCGGCGAGGGCGGGCTGTTGGTTACTAACACCCAGCGGCTTTACCGGCGGGCCTTTTCCGCTCACGACATGGGACTGGTGCGAGTCGATGGCCGGCTCTCAACGCCGGAACCTTGGGCCGTTACCTGGGGGGCCGGACGCCGCATGACCGAATTGTGCGGCGCTATTGCCTCGGTACAACTCACGAAGCTTCCCGATATTGTCTCACACATGCGGGCGTCGAAACAGCGAATCAAATCCATTCTGGAAGGAACGCCGGGCTTAGAATTCAGGCGGCTGAACGACGAGCCAGGCGACACCGGTGTATTCCTGATATTTATGCTCGAAGACAAAAGCAGGGCATTGGATGCCGTGAAAAGCATGAAGGAAGCCGGACTGCACAACGTTTTCAGAATCGCCGATTACGGGCTGCATATTTATTACAACATCCCGTCGCTTGTCGACAAGGTTCCTCTGTCACCCGCAGGTAATCCGTGGAAGACAAGCGAAAACAGCCAAAGCGTTTACGACTACCGAAAAGGTGCCTGCCCCAAAAGCGACGAGTTGTTCGAGCGATCGATCCTCGTACCAATCCCGTCGTGTCTCACTGAAGAGCAGGAACGATCCGCAGCCGAAACAATCAGGTCGATAGTGACTGATGCCTCACAAGGAGCGTGCCTTGTCTCCTAGGTTTCACCGCTTGGTTCATAATATGGGCGGGAAGAAAGCACGATAGGTGTCTGAGTACATGTCTCACACGTTCGAGAAGATATTTCCGACTGACGTTCTATCGAAACGGCAGCGAGTGGAAGCCACACTGGCACCACAGCCCGTGGACCGCGTGGGCATCTTGGAGCAACTGAGCTACAATCCCGACGTCATTGCGATGTACACGGGGAAGGAAATCAAGGGTTTCAACTATTCGGTTGACGATATCTGCGAGGTAATTCGCAAAACGACCGATATGGCAATGATTGCAGTATCGCCGAAAGGA
>CAZISU010000437.1:0-5628 GCA_964541935.1 uncultured Planctomycetaceae bacterium
CTGTTCTATGCGATGCTTGCGATCTGGGGCACACGGCGCACGTTGCAATTGACCCGGTAACGGACAAACTTGGCTGGCGCTGTCCTGAGGTGGGATTTGTTGCGGCATCACCCAAACAAGCGAAAGTCGTTCGCGCGATGCCGGGTGTTCTGGTGTCTCTCATTGCTGACGCGCTCGAATGCAAAAAGCGAAGAGAAAAGCCGTTGATTGATGACAGCCTATGGCGCATCGGCAACTTCGAAATCGATCATGACGACGTGACCGCATATCTCGCTCTGAAGCTGCGGGATGTGGAGGATACGCGCGCAATCGCGGCAGCGATAGCGGCGGAACCGCGCTTGCGAAAAGGTCTTGTCCTTACTCTCAATGTGTCCGGAACGCCTGCGCTGTCGATAGCGGGATGTCGGATCGCCGCAGTGGCCGATCTGATTTCTCTCGAAAATGGCAAGCTGATCGCCAAGCAATCCAATGCCGCAGCTTTGGCAGGCCTTCAAATAAAGTCTTCCATCGGTGCACCTCTTCATCCGATGCGACGGCAAGCTGAAGCCTTGATCCGGAGGCGGAGGCGGGATCAAGCAAACAAAACCTCGGCGCGTGCCGAAGCGCGTGAGGTCAAAGCGCTTTTGGGCATTAATTCGCCGAGCCTGGGCACTTTGATAACGATCATGAAAGAAGTCGATCGTGATGAATAACTGATCAAGAACTCTTGGGGTATTTTTGATCAGCGCCAACCCCGATTGTTCGCTCATGTTCACACAAAGGATCATGAGCAATGACCAACACTTCTGAAATCCAGAAACTTGTCACGGCACTCCAGCCGCTTGCGGTTTCGCCGAATGATGCCGCTCGCCTGATCGGAATCGGGCGGACGACACTCTATGCCGCATTGGCAGACAACACACTGAGAAGCGCGAAGATCGGCAAGCGCCGCCTGATCACCGTCGAAGCAATCAAGGACTGGCTGAAGGCACGCGAGGCGGAAAACGCTTCAGGTGCAGGTGAAGCCGATGAGCGCTGAAGCGGCGACCCACGCACTGGGCGGGAAGTGGTCTGGACGACGCGGCGTTGCTTTTTGCCCGGTGCATGAAAATACACGGACACCCGCCTTGTCGCTGGCTGACGGTGAGGACGGCAAGTTGCTGGTGAAGTGTTTCGCCGGATGCGATGCCGTCGACGTGCTTCGGGAATTGAACCGTCGTGGCCTCGGCGTTGCGGATATCAGAGTGCGCCCGAAGCAGAAACCTGAATGCCGAATATTGGATCGTCGTAATTTCGCGATGAAGCTTTGGTGCGAGGCGTATCCCGTCCAGGACACCCTTGCTGATCAGTATTTACGCGAACGGGGAATCAGACCACCTTTTCCAGCATCGTTGCGCTTTCATCCGTTATTGCAGCATACGCTGTCGCAGATGC
The DNA here is from genome assembly GCA_964541935.1 of uncultured Planctomycetaceae bacterium. Taxonomy (GTDB): domain Bacteria; phylum Planctomycetota; class Planctomycetia; order Pirellulales; family Thermoguttaceae; genus JAFGTN01. The sequence continues at coordinate 1,414 of CAZISU010000437.1, forward strand.
GACACCCGGCGATGATCGGGCTGGTAACGATAGGCAAGTGCAATGAGGCGATCGGTATCCACCGCACTTTTCTTGCACCAGACGCCCGCAAGGCACACGTGATGCCCTGCAAGATGATGCTGGGCAATTGCGGTGGTGGAGCAGTTCGTCTGTCTGACGCGGGTGATGGGCCTATTGTCATCTGCGAAGGCATCGAAACCGGCTTGTCATTGCGGGATGCGCTCGCGTTCGAAGAACCGGCACCGCGCGTCTGGGCCGCGTTGTCCACATCCGGTATTTCAGGAATTCGTGTGCCGTTTCCACAAGCAGCAATTGTGGTCGCGCCTGATGGTGACTTGCCGGGGCATCGTTCTGCTGAGGCACTGGCGGCTCGGGCGAAGGCTGAGGGTTGCGATGTTCGTATCATGGCTGCACCTGCAGGTCAGGATTGGAACGATGTGGCTCGCGGCATGGCGTTGAAGGTGTCGCAATGAGTGCCCGTGAAGCTTTCAAGGCAGCGCAGCCTTTCGAGGGTGCTGAGCCGACGCCTTTGATCCGGGAAATCCAACCAGGTGATCCATTCCCGGTATCGTCGCTGGGGCCGCTTCAGGCCGTTGCTGAAGCGATACATGACAAAGTACAAGCGCCTGTTGCCATCGGCGCGCAAAGCGCTCTGACGGTTGCGTCTCTAGCAGTGCAGGCCTTCGCCGATGTGGAAACGCTGGCAGGCTATTCGCCGGTATCACTCTTCGGCTTGACGGTAGCAAAATCGGGCGAGAGGAAATCATCCAGCGACCGGCTGCTGATTGAACCGGTGCACAGTTTTCAAAAGCGCCTTGCTGACGATCACCACAAGGCGCTGACTGAATACAAGATCGATTTGTCGATATGGGAGGCGCAGCATCGCGTCATTCTGAAGAAGGCGACGACAAATGCGGATACAGTGCGAGCCGCTCTGCTTGATCTGGGGCCGGAACCCGACTCGCCGTTGTTGCCGGTCATGCTGGCAGGTGATCCGACGCTCGAAGGGCTTCTGAAGCTCTATGCGAGCGGGCGTCCCTCGCTCGGGCTTTTCACTGATGAAGGGGGCGGTTTTGTCGGCGGTCACGCCATGAGCAAGGACAATCGCCTGAAGAGCGTTTCCGGGCTGTCAAAACTCTGGGACGGATCCGGCGTGGATCGGGTCCGGGCAGGCGATGGTGCTGAAGCCTTTTATGGCATTCGTCTCGCCTGTCATGTGCTGCTGCAGCCCGTCGCGGCGATGGGCCTTCTGGCTGATCCCGTCGCCAATGGGCAAGGGTTTCTGGCGCGCTTCCTGATGTCGCATCCGGCAAGTGAAATCGGGTTTCGTCTGCGAACAGAATATGACCCGAATAGCGATTGGATAGTGGAGCAATTCAGAAATCGGATAACGACATACCTTGAACGCGATCTGCCCCTGGACAACAACACGCGTAATCGGCTCGTACCGCGCCATTTGCCGTTATTGCCGGAAGCACGGACACTGTTGCAGGCTTATGCTCTGAAGATCGAGCGGTTGCAGGCACCCGGTGAATCGCTGTCTGCGGTTACAGCCTTTGCTTCAAAGTCGGCGGAACAAGCCGCCCGGATTGCCGGTGTTCTGACGCTGTTCGAAAATCTTGACGCCCAGCATGTCGGGTGCGACCGCATGGCGAACGGGATCGATCTGGCGCAGTACTATCTTTCCGAAGCCCAACGCCTTGCGGATGCGGCGATCATCCCACTGGAAATCCAGCAAGCCCAGACGCTTCTCATATGGCTTCTGGAACATTGGGCCGATCCACTGGTCAGCATCCGTGCCATCGTGCGGCTGGGACCAAATACCTTGCGCGATGCAAAAAAGGCGAAGGCTGCCGTCGGATTGCTCGAACAGAATGATTGGCTGGTAAAACTGGATGATGGCGGCTTCGTCGATGGTGTGAAATCGAGAACCGTCTGGCACATCAATGGAAAGCGGTGATCGGAATGGGACGATACTTCGACACATCTTCGGCAGTTGCGACTGTTGCGACATCTGCGACGAAACCGTCAAAATCAGCTGGTCTGTCGCAAAAGTCGCAACAGTCGCAAGGTGCGGGGGCCACGAAATTCGACTGCGGCAACGTGATTGATCTTTGCCAGGTTTTTGAGGAGCGTGCGGCGATCATGGAATTCGATGGTGGCATGACGCGTGATCATGCGGAACGTATGGCCGCCGCTGATACCGGTTTTGATCCGGATGCAGACTAAAATTCATACTTTTGATTTCAAAGGCTTGACCCGCCTTTAGCCCCACAAAAATACGCCATGATTAAAAGAGGAAAAGCAATGGGTGCACCTGATCCCGACGGCATTCAGATCGACTTCGTCGGCAACCGGGCCTTGGTGCAATATCAAATCTGGCGCGAGGCCAATCCGAAGTCACGCAAGGCGCGTGCGATAAGCATCCTGCGCTTGATCGGCCGTGATGGTGAGGGATGGCGGTGTTCGTGGTGCGGAGGCTTCATACCGATTTTCAAACGCACAGATGCGCGCTACTGCTGCAATGGGTGTCGAAAAGCTGGAGCGCGGGCTCGTCGGAAGCGGCGAAACAAATGTCGAATTGCTGACGACAGATGAAATTTTAATCGAAGCGAAGCTGACCGATTATCCATCAGCGTCCCGACTTAGGAGTCTGCGTTCAAAATTTCGTAGATGATATCCTTGAAGAGTTTGAACTTTTCAGGCGTTGAGAGCAGCTTGTTCGTTTGTTTTTGCTGCGCTGCTCCGCTGTCAAGAATCGCATTTTCGACAGCTTTTTCGAAGTCGCCCAGCATGGCCTGATCGCGGGTATTGTTGGCAATCTGGGACATGACCCTTGGGTTCTCGCGGACCTTATCGGAAACCGTGCGTGCATAGTTGACCAGATCGTCATCGGTCAGGCCTTCGCCCGCGAATAACTCATTCAGGCGCTCAATGATCCGGGATAACAACTCTTCAGCGGTGTCTTTTGCGACGCCACTGCCAAGCCCGATTCCAGGAACAAGTCCCTCGCCACCGTCGTTCGTGAGGGCCAGGTTTTGTTCCCTGATCTTCGATAGTCGGTAGTGGCTCAGCGCTACGTCGCCCAGATCGACGGGATCATCTTCAATGTCAGCATCCCGCAGCAGCGGGCGCAAGTTTCGCGCGTACAGGCTGAGCTTTTCCAGTTCCTTGTCGTCGTAGTCGACAATCTGCGAAATAAACTCGTAAAAACGAACGAATGTGCCCAGGTCTTTCTTGAAAACGTCTAGGGCATCTTTCTCCTGTTTGCACTCCTTGAATGTCCTTTCCGTATTGGCGATCATGACAGCGTCGCCCGCTTTTTTGGCGCGCTTGAACATGCCGAGGGCTGTCCGGTAAGCCTCAAGTGCCGATTTGTAGCGAACCGTCCAGCGGTCAACGGCTGGCTTGCAGATGTTGGAAATTGCGGCGTTGCTCTTGCTCTTCTGCAGGTACGCTTCGCAAAACCGCTCGACTTCCGACCATTGAAAAATGCCGAAACCGCGAAGCTTCTCCGAAAGGTCGAAAATCAGATCAGGGTTCGAAACGTCAATCAGTTCGGCGGTCTGGTAGTATTCCTGGAACGCGCTCAGAACGTCAGCAGGCTCATTGAAAAAGTCGAGAACGTAGGTACCACTGATCTCTTTGCCGGGATATGTGCGGTTCAAACGGGAGAGCGTCTGAACGCATTCCACGCCTGCCAGCTTCTTGTCGACATACATCGCGCACAGCTTCGGTTGATCAAAGCCGGTCTGGAATTTGTTCGCAGCGATCATGACCTGATATTCGTCGGTATCGAAAGCCTTGCGCATGTCACGGCCTTTGAGGCCGGGGTTCATGCTGAATTCGGTGAATTTTTCACCGAGCAGGCCTTCGGCGTTTGGGTCGCTTGTGCTGAATTCGACTTCACCGGAAAACGCCACCATCGCGCGCAGCTTGTCGTAGCCTTTCTCCTGAATGTATTTGTCGAACATCAGCTTGTAGCGCACTGCCTCCTTGCGCGAACTGGTGACAACCATTGCCTTGGCTTGCCCGCCGAGCATGCCCATGATGTTGTCTTTGAAGTGCTCGACAATCACCTGCACTTTCTGGGCGATGTTGTAGTCGTGCAGGCGCACCCACTGGTTCAGCTTCACCTTGGCCTTCTTGCTATCGACCTCGGTGTCTGCCTTCTCAATCTTGAGCGCCAGATTATAAGCGACCTTGTAGCTCGTG
>CAZISU010000438.1:0-5622 GCA_964541935.1 uncultured Planctomycetaceae bacterium
TGCTAAAACCTTAAGCCCCTGCCGTAATTCACCTTAGAGACGGCAGTGCCATTCGAGCCTGCAACGATGGGAAGACACAAGAAAAATAGCTTCAAACCCCCCAGAAATCAAGCATTCTGCTACAGATAAGCAAGCGTGCGTCTACTGGGGCCGCGAACGGGTCTGGCTCGGTGCTTGGGATGGCCAGGAGCAACCCCCGCGGGAGGTCATGCAGAAGTATCTCCGGGTTGTGGCTGAAATTGAAAACGAATTCAACCGCACGGCCAGCAGTAATTCGCACTTCAGCGGACTCAGATAAGAGATGACGTGCCACATTGGAAACTGCCCCGACTTCGCCCTTCTCTGCGATTTGGTCCAGGATAGCCGAGATTTCGTTAAATCTTTTGCCGGCTCCAAACCATGAGCGTTTCCGGTCTAGGTTGTAGAGCTTACGAAGAAGATCGTAGGTTTCGCCCGAAAGTTGTCACTTCATGTTCATTCCTGCCAGATTACTTCCTTAGGTTTATCAAGAGACACTCATTGCGGAAATGAGGTTCACACCACCGCATATGTGACTATGATGCAACCTGCTCGCTCGGGACGGAGCCGATCATAAACGCCGTCAAGACGGCAAGTCCAAAAAACAGCAGATCCCATGGGCTGAAAGAGGCTAAAAAGACCTCGCCACGAGTATCATCTTCAAGCTGTTTGACAGAGACCTTCAGATAGGCTTTGAAATCCTCGGTCTTTTGTTCTTGTTCCTCGGGAGAAAGCGACTGCCATCGCTTCTGGGCTTCCGCCCAGATATCTTTCGGAAAACGCTTTTTCGGGGGCAATTTTAGAGAATGAAGCTGTTCGATTGGCCAGTTGAGTGGTTTGCCCATCGATTCCTGTTCTTCGGCGAACTCCAGGGCATAGCCGGCGACCATATCATCGGGAGTAACCTGAGTGAAAACGGGGATCTCGTTCACCGCATGGGACACAAATAAAATGGCGACGAGGAATTTAGCTATAAGTAAAGTGACAAACGCAGTGGCGCCTGCAACCACTCCAGGAGCCAGTCCACCAATCTCTCCGGCCGCCATCCGCACGGAAAAGCCCACAAGAAATCCAATGCCTAAGGCGACCCAGATCACTTCGTGCTTTGTATAGTGCACAACGGCAACCCAAATCGCCGCCCCAATTACACCGCCAACCGCCCCGGCAATAAACCATTTCAAGGATTGCATCGAATCACCCCCTGGATCTGAGACAATTTACAAGATCATTACTACCATTAAACTAACGAAATGTAGTAGTCGGTACAAGTGACCCACCGGATTGCAAACGCCGCAAACAGCTTAATATCCGCCGCTTACTGGCATCTCCCCTAACCCTGCACCGGCCGCAAATGGCTGAATCGCAAGACGAAGCTCTTGCGGCCGTCGCGGGGGCCGAAATCTATGGTGGCTTTGCGGTTGGGGCCGCTGCCACTCAGCGCGATGATGTGGCCCAGGCCGTATTCGGGATGCCGCACGATCATGCCTTGGTGGAATTTGTCTGGCGAAACGGGCGGGGCCTTGCTGCCGTTGGCCATTTCGGCGGCCGTGGTCAGACCGGCCGGGAGTCGGTCTTTTTTGGCGGTTGTCGTTTTAACGGCTGTATGACTTGCTGGCTCCGCGTCCGGCGTCCACTCCATTTCTTCCTCTGGAAGCTCGTCTTCATCCGCAGAAAAGTCGTCCCAGCTTTCCGGGAAGCCTAGCGTGCTTGGCGCGGGCGAAACCGAGCCGGCGTGTTCCATTTTATCGCGGGGCAGCTCCATCAGGAATTGGCTGGGCACGGTCATGTTGCGCTTGCCGCGGAAGTCGCGGTAATAGGCGTGGCTGAGCTGCAGCTCCTCCTGGGCGCGGGTGATGCCCACGAACATCAGACGCCGCTCCTCTTCGAGCTGGTCGGCCCGTTGGCTGCTGCGTTCGTGTGGCAAAAGGCCCTCTTCCACGGCCACGAAATACACCACCGGATACTCCAGCCCCTTCGATGCATGCAGCGTCATCAGCGTCACGCGGTCGTTCTCCGATTCCAGATCGTCGGTGTCGCTCACAAGGCTGGTTTCTTCCAGAAATTCTTCCAGGTGCCCGTCGCCCGGGTGCTGCTCGTCGAACTCGCGCCCCACCGAAAGCAGTTCCTGGATGTTGGCCAGTCGTTGCGAGTCTTCCTCGTTGTCCGAGTCTTCCAACTGCTTCTGATAGCCCGACTCTTCCAGCACGTTGCCCAACAGTTCTTCGATGGGCGCCATGACCAATCCCGCCAGGCGGTCGAACATGGCCACGAACTTTCCGACCTGCGTGACGGCCCGTTTTTTCAGAGCGGTAATCTCCTCGCAACGTCGGGCCGCGTCCAAAAGACTAATGCCCGAGCGCACCGAGTGCTCGGCCAGACGGTCTATCGTGGCTTTGCCGATGCCACGCGTGGGCGTGTTGATTACGCGCAAGAGCGTCATGTCATTTTGCGGATTGGCCAACAGGCACAGATAGGCCAAAACGTCCTTGATCTCCTTGCGTTGAAAGAATTCCAGCCCGTGAATCAACTGGTAAGGGATCCCCTGATCGCGCAGCGCCAGTTCGAAGGCGCGGGAAAGGGCGTTGATGCGATAGAAGATGGCGAAATCGCGCGGCCGGCGTCGCCCGCTACGAATGTCGTCGGCGATTCTCGCGGCGATCTGCCGGGCCTCGTCCTTGTTGTCCCCGTAACACACCAGCCGCACCGGACAGCCCGCGCCATTTTCGGTGTAGAGCGTCTTTTCCTTGCGATTTACGTTGTGTGTTATCAACTCGGCGGCCACTTCCAAGATCCGCTTGGTGCTGCGGTAGTTCCGCTCCAGACGGACCACGTGAACCGAGGGGAAATCTCGCTCGAAATCCAGTATATTGCGCAAATTGGCGCCCCGCCAGCCGTAGATCGATTGGTCGGGATCGCCCGTAACCGCCAGGTTTGGGTGATCGACTGACAAGGCACGGGCGATAGCATACTGCGAGAGATTCGTGTCCTGATACTCGTCGACCAACACGAAGCGGAACCGCTGGTCGAGCCTGGCTCTAATTTCCGGATTCTGCCGCAGCAGGTTGGCCACATGCATGAGCAGATCGTCGAAATCCACGGCGTTGCAATCTGTCAGGACAGCCTGATAAGCCGGGTAAACGCGGGCGACAATCTCCCCCAACGCATGCCCCGGCTTGGGCTTATACTGTTCGGGCCCGATCAGCGCGTTTTTGGCCCAACTGATGGCCGAGGCGATGGCGTCGGGCGTAAAATGCGACGTGTCGACGTTGATTGCCTTGAACACACGGCGGAAGACGCGGCGGGTGTCGTCCATGTCGTGGATCGTATAGTTTTCGCGCAAGCCCACAAGTTGGGCGTTTTTTCGCAGAAGTCTGGCACAGAATCTATGAAAAGTGCCCACCCAAACCGAGTTGCCCGGCGAAAGTCGCTCGACGCGGCTTTTCATCTCCTCGGCGGCCTTGTTGGTGAACGTGAGAGCGAGAATCTCGTCGGCATGCACGCCATTTTCCATCAGATATGCAATCCGATGCGTGACGACGCGTGTTTTCCCACTGCCCGGCCCCGCCAGCACCAGCATGGGCCCCTCGATATGCTCCACGGCCTCGCGTTGAGCCGGGGTAAGATTTTCCAGCAGCGGATTCAAAGCGTCATCCTCTTCGCAATGGGGGGCTTCCATGCCTACGCAAGCTCGGGTGGCAGGCTACTTTACTGATTATACACGATTCGGGTTAGTATAGCTTCATGAGTCATTTGAACCAGTGCCGAGCATTGAATTCCCAACCCCCGCTGGGGTATAATTCCAGCATGAGAGTTATGCATCTTGTTGCTGGTGCTGGGGGTATGTATTGCGGGAGTTGCCTGCACGGCAATACCTTGACTAATGCCTTGCGGGCGGCCGGAGAGGACGTTGTGCTGGTCCCGGCCTATACCCCTCTGCGTACCGATGAAGAGAACGCGAGCCTCGACCGGGTGGTTTTGGGTGGGGTGAATGTCTATTTGCAGCAGAGTTCGGCCTTTTTCCGACGTATCCCTTGGTTCTTTGATCGACTTCTGGACCACCCCCGCTTACTGCGTTGGCTAGGCAACCGTGGCACTAGCACTCAGCCCGAACATCTTGGATCGCTTACCCATTCGATGATCCAAGGCGAAGAGGGCCGCCAGCGGAGGGAGCTTCTCAAGTTGGTCCGCTGGATCAAACGAGAAATTCGCCCGCAGTTGGTGCATCTCTCCAACGTGATGCTTGTGGGCACGGCCCGTTTGCTGGGCGAAGAGCTGGGCGTGCCGGTGGTATCGACACTTGCCGGGGAGGACGCGTTCATCGAAAGGCTTGCTCAGCCGCACTACGACGCGGTGCGAGACGAGCTCCGCAAGCGTTGCGGAGATTTGTCCGCTTTGCTGGCCATGAGTCGCTACAGCGCGGACTTTATGGCCGAATATCTGGATATTCCGCGGGATAAAATCCACGTTGTTCAACCGGGCCTGGATTTGCAAGGACATGGCGTTTCACGTCCGTCGCAGCCAGCCAATGAAACGCCCAATAAGCCGGTAAGCGTGGGCTTTTTGTCGCGTATTTGCCCCGAAAAGGGGTTCCATCGGCTGGCCTATGCCTTTGTCCAGCTTGCGGGCGAGAATGATCTGCCGCCGCTACGTTTGCGGGCGGCCGGCTATTTGCGAGAGAGCGATAAACCGTATTTAGACGGCATCTGCTCGGATCTGAAAAACCGGGGGCTTGACGCACAGTTCGAATATGTTGGCGAGCCCGACCGAGCCGGTAAGATACGCTTTTTGCAGTCGCTCGACATCATGTGCCTTCCGACATCTGTTGCCGAGAGCAAGCCGCTTGCCGTGCTCGAGGCCTGGGCCAATGGCGTGCCAACTGTTTTGCCCAACCACGGGCCTTTTCCCGAGATGGTCGAGGACACGCGCGGCGGTTTGCTGTACGAGGCAGATAATCCCGCCTCGCTCGTGGCCGCACTGAAACAGATGGTCTCGGATCCCTCTGCGGCGTTGCGGTACGGTAGCCGGGCCCAAGAGTCAGTTCGCCAGCGTTACAATGCCCCACTGATGGCCGAAAAGATCAGCGAATGGTATCGGAGCGTACTCGCCGAGAGCCAGCAACAGGATTGAATCTGGGGAAATTGCGTGGCAATTGCCGAGTAACATGATTCGCATATTTACGACCCCCTCTTTTTCCTAGTTACCCCGGCTTGCGAAGACCGACAGGGGATGGGTAAAAAAATCGGCGTAATTTTCCCGGTCTACCATGCAAAAGGCTACCCAAAGCTTTTTGAGTTGCTATATTGTGCCATTGAGTACTGTAGCCGGTTTCGTCTCGCGTCTGAGGCTTCCCATAAAAGCGGAGCGTTAATGAGACACCGAACCGTGCATGTTTGATAGGAAAGCAAACTTTTGTCAGGGAGGGACCCCCATGTCAACCCGCATTCCTCTTCCCAAAAGGGAAAACACGGCCGAGGATATGGCGGCCAAGCTGTGTATGAGCACGGCTGAGATCGGGCTATCGGTGCGGACGACGAACTGTCTCGAAGAGCGTGGCATTTTCACCGTTAAAGACCTGGTTCATTGCTCGCGTGAAGATCTTTTGAG
>CAZISU010000439.1:0-5620 GCA_964541935.1 uncultured Planctomycetaceae bacterium
CCTGGCGCAGCTTGTGCTCACCCTGGTCGAGCTGCTTCGCGAACTGCTTGAGCGGCAGGCGCTACGGCGGATCGACGGCGGTTCGCTTAACGTCGAGGAAATAGAACGCGTCGGAGCAACCTTTGTTCGGCTCGCGGAAGAAATCGAGAACCTCAAAGAGTATTTCGGCTTTACCGACGAAGACCTCAATATCGACTTGGGGCCGCTCGGCAAGGCGCGTTAAAGAAAAAAGGAACAATACCATGGCCCACGCACAATGCATGGCTCAATCCACCCAAAGCGACACCCTGGCCGACGTGCTGGAACGGGTGCTCGATAAGGGCTTGGTGATCGTCGGCGACATTAAGATCAAACTCTGCGACGTGGAACTCCTTAGTATTCAGCTTCGTCTGTTGATATGTTCCGTGGATAAGGTCCAAGAGTTGGGCATCCCTTGGTGGTGGGAACCACGCATTTCCTCAGATAATGGCAAAGCCGTTTCCAAGACCCCCGACAGTCCGCAATAGCCTCTGCTTGAACCAGAGCCCGAGACCGTTCCATTCGATCTTTCACAACGTGGCGGCACGCTCACTTGCCATCCACGTAAAGATCTCCGTCTCCGCGTCAACGCGGAGATCGCCTTGTTCATAAGTCAAACTCGACCAGACCCGTTTGTATTTGGAAAAACTGGCCGGTTGCTTGTCGACGGTCCCTGCGGCGACTCTGGAGCATCTGCACCATTTCGTGCAGGACGTGATCGAGCCGGGCAGCGGCGTTCATACCGACGGATCTAGGGCGTACGAAGGGCTAGAGCAGTTTGGATATGCCCACGACCGAACCGTTCTACTGGGCCGCGAGGCAAGCTGTTCTAAGCTAGGGCAGGAATGTGACCCGAGAAGGGTAAATCTGAGTGTAAAGCGGGGTCTAAGAAAGGGTCTAAGAAAAAAGACCCCCGAAGGGGTCTTAGTTCTGTTGCCGTAAGTTGTTACACTGTAAGGCTTTAACAAGTGGAGCGAAAGAGATTCGAACTCTCGACCTCTGCATTGCGAACCATCGATGACGGTGCGGAACTCCCTGTAAAACAAGGGCCAAACTCCGCCGACGTTCCAGTTTGCCCCAAGGTTTGCCCCAAATGCTGCCGCATGCTGACAATCACTGACAACTCCACGTCTGATACTCTTAAAAGAGTGGTTGCCATACTGCAGGAATTGATCGGGGAAAATGATCGCAAAAATAGTGAACAGAGCTGGCCAAACATCAACGATGAGCAAGCCGGAAATGTCCTGCTGGAAGTCATCCGCTTGCTGACAAAGATGACCCCGGACGAACGGACCGCCCTGATCGGACTTCTCAAGGCATTGGGATGATACGACGCGACGCACAAACGTCGGGGTTGCCACAGCAGTATTTTTTGCCGAAGGTTTGTCGGGCATATTTTAGCGTGCAGCGGTTTTTGTGGTCCGTTTTGTTTTTCTTGCGATGGTTTTCCCTGCTGGTTTCTTCTGGGCTGATTTTTTTGCGGTCTTCTTCCCCGTTTATTTCTTGGGTGCTCGCCTGGACGCGCCCTTCGCGCTGATGCTCTTGCCAACCGCCTTCTTTTTGACTTTCTTCTTCGCTGCTTTCTTGGTTGTTTTATTGACGGGATTCTTTACCGTCTTTTTCTTCGCTGTTCGCCTGGACACGCCCTTTGTGCCGATACTCTTGCCAACTGCTTTCTTTTTGACATGCTTCTGGGCCGATTTCTTCGTCGCGGCTTTCTTGGTCGCTACTTTTTCGGTTACTTTCTTGACGGTCTTTTTCTTCGCTGCCCGCTTCACGATGCTCGCTTTCATTTTCTTTAGCACCTTCTTTTTGCGAGTGTTCCGCAACGATTTACCGGACTCGTTCACCGCGATATCGATCCCGAAAATATCAGGGAGATCACCGCCATCAAGCCGCTTGGATTTTTTGCTCATCTTCGCGGAAGGCACTGTGATCTCAGCGTCGGTGTCGATCAATTCTTTGTGATTCACACCTCGCAACTTAAACAACAGTTCCGGCTTATCGTCGAGTCGTGCGCCGACTCCGTATAGGGCTGCCGCCACATGCTTGCACATTATCGCCCAGTCGGGGCAATCGCAATCGAAGGATATTTCGCCGGGGAGCGGGAACAAGCCATTCTTGCGATCTGTAACTATCGCCATGACATTGTCGGATAGATTGCCCTGAAGGAGTTCGAGCAATGAGCCGATCTGGCCGGCACACCGCCGCTTGACGCCATTCCACTTCTTGGCCGATAGTGTTTTTGTTTTGATGCGAAGGTTGTAGATATCAGATCCGATGACCTTTGCTTCGATTTTGCCCTTGGCAATTGCCAGGTGGCAGACAGAACCGTTACGTACGTAAGTTCGGCCGCGTGGCAAGCGGTTCTCGTAGTCGTGGAACGATTCCAGGTGATCGCACCATGCTTCTCCCCAAAACGTTTTGGCTATTTTGCGGCCCTCGATTTCGACCGGCTGGACATTAGCGCCCTTCTTGCGAAGCGAAGCCATTTTCTTCACTGCGCGGCGACGTCGCTCCGCCACCGGAACGTACGGAGCCCAACGATGACTGTACCAACCCATGAGGTCGTTGCTCCTGCTATAAGTTTTCAGAGTTTTGCCAGCCGGTTTCACGTACCTCGTAAATTACATGCTCGCCTTTTCGATGTCAAGAGAGACAAGCTTAACCAGTTCGGTATCGCTCATCTCAGTCAGCATTTTTTCAGCACCGCCTTCTAGCAAATCCGTGGCGAGGCCGGTCTTTTCTTCGATCAAGGCATCGATCTTCTCCTCAATTGTACCTTGGCAGACGAATTTGTGAACCAGAACATTGCGCCGCTGGCCGATACGGAAGACACGGTCGGTGGCCTGGTTTTCGACCGCCGGGTTCCACCATCGGTCGAAATGGATAACGTGCGAGGCGGCGGTCAGATTGATGCCCGTTCCGCCGGCCTTAAGTGACAGCACAAAGAACGGCGGACCATCGTCGCGCTGGAACTGATCAATGAGCCCTTTCCGCCTTTTTACCGCCGTGCCACCGTGCAGCACGAGACCTGCGTGTCCGAATGTTCGTGCCAAAAAACCCGATAGAGGTTCGGTCATTTCACGGAACTGCGTAAAGACAATCGCCTTCTCTTGGCGTGATGCGATCTCCTCGCATATTTCCGCAAGCCGCACGAATTTGCCGCTGTCGTTCGGGCCAAAACGCCCGTCGCCCAGAAGTTGGCTTGGGTGGTTGCACAACTGCTTGAAACGCATCAGATACGCGAGCACCAACCCTCGCCGTTTCATGCCGTCGTGCCCTTCGAGCGAATCGGCCAGTTCATCGACCAGCTTTGCGTACAATGCTGCCTGTCGTTTGCAAAGCCCGCAAAACGCTTTGACTTCCGTCTTCTCGGGCAAGTCGGCAATGATGCGTTTGTCCGTCTTTAGCCTTCTTAAGATGTACGGCTGCACGAGACGGCGAAGTGGTGCATAGCGGTTGTGCTCACGCTCGTCCAGATTCTTGACGAACTCCTTAAACTTCTTCTGCGAACCGAGCAGGCCAGGGCATAGAAAATCAAAAAGTGACCACAGATCTGAAAGCCGGTTTTCGATCGGTGTTCCGGTCATGGCAATTCGGACATCGGCTTGGAGTCGCTTAACCGTTCTTGTTTGTTTGGTCGCCGGGTTCTTAATCGCCTGTGCCTCGTCGAGTACGGCGAGTTGCCAGGCAACGTCCAGCAGCCACGGTTGACGCAAGAGCATTCCGTATGTTGTCAAAACAACGTCGGTGTTCTTCAGTGCTTTGTCGTGGTTGGCGGCCATTTCGGCAAACTCGTCTTTCGAGGTCTCGGACGGATGGACGAACTTCGTACGCAGTGTCGGCGTGAAACGCTTTATCTCCGACTTCCAGTTCGCCAGCAGTGACGCCGGCAAGACCAACAACGATGGCTTGTTGTTTCGTTGCTTCTTTTTCATCAACAGCAGCGATAAAACTTGGATCGTCTTGCCCAGCCCCATGTCGTCGGCCAGACACGCGCCCAAGCCAAGTTTCGACAGGAACCACAGCCAATTGACACCCGTCTGCTGGTACTTTCGCAGCGTTGTCTTGAGTGTGGCGTCCAGCTCGGCCAGTTCTAGGTTTTCCGGGCTTCGCAGTTCTGCAAGCAATTGGCCTAGCCACTTGCCCGCGCCCACGAACGACCACTCGCGTTGTTGCCCGTTTTGGTCGCCTCCTGTGCCAAGGTCCACCGGAGCACCGGCCAACAGCCTCATACCTTCGATAAACGACAGCCCACCATCGGCCTGTTTTTCGACTTTCTCCCAATGGTCAAGCGCTTCGGTCAACTTTTCGCGGTCCACTTCAACCCACTGGCCTTTAAGCAACATCAGGCCCTCTTCGGCCGCGATCAGTTCTCGCCATTCGCCTTCCGTAAGCTCCTGATCGCCCAAAGCCAGTTGCACCTTAAAGTCGAGCATGCCTTTGGCATCAAACTTCTTCTGACGCTTTTCGCCGATAGTAACACCAACTTGTGGGCGAGGACGCTTCTTCCACCAATCAGGAAGCCGTACCAGGACGCCGCTGTCCTCGAAAACCGGCACCTCTTTCAAGAAACGGTATGCCTGTCGGGGTGTCCACGCCAGCGGTTGGTAGATATCGCCCGACTCGACCAGTTCACCGACAAGCGAGCTGCTTTGCGAAGCCAGATGAACCGGACCGAGCAGTTTGACGAGCGCCTTCTTGTTTTTTTCGCCGACGTATTCCTGAAGTGCCTTGCTGAGAGGTTGATATTGCACCCGAGCGCCGACGGTTATGCTCGGTGCATATGTGGCCAGGAAAGCGAAAGGATAATCTTGGTCGCGACGGTTCTCGGCCAGATGGAAACAGACCCGACCGACTTGATGCCAAAGCGGTGCGCGCACTTTCAAAAAATCGGATAGCCCCTGCTTGCCAGACACAATCTCGCCATGTACCCAGGTGTCAAGGTCTTTCCAAATGTCTCCCAACACAACGTCAGTCAGATACTCGGCCCCTTGCATGGGCGGAACGCTCATGAGCAACTCGGCGAGTTCCGACGATTCCGGCGGCCGAATCACATCGATCTCGGCATCCGTGCTTTCCGGTGCGTGGCAAAGCTCCGTTAGATATCGGCCAGCGAAATCACGCCAGTAGGCAAACGACGGCGGCAACGATGTCTCGAACTTCTCTGTCGCCAGTGTAAATAACCCCGCCGACTGGCTGGACGCAAACACCCGAATCACCTTATTGAGCCGTTTGTCTGGCAATTCGTCCAAGGAACTTTCGCGATGGCTTTGATCATTTCCGGGTGCCTCAACGACGGCAATACGGCCGGACGGAGTAATAGCCAAATCGATACTCATTGGGATGTTGCCTGCTTTTGCTGCATAATATGCCATTTATTCGTAGTGGTTGCCCCTATAATAGCGTTGTATGGGCCACGGGCATAACTTGAGCTTCTGCTATATATCGTATTTTGGCAAGTGGAGGCTTGTTGGGGGGTGTTCTTGGATGCCAGTCTCTACGAATAGTAGCGTCCTCGGTTGCTGTCAAAAACCCGGCGCCATTTGCCCTGTGCCTGATGCCGGGTTAGAATGGCCGGTTTCGACCGTAAACGAGC
>CAZISU010000440.1:0-5593 GCA_964541935.1 uncultured Planctomycetaceae bacterium
GTTTTCATTCATGAGCGGGCGACTCTTCGCCCCGCTGGCAGTTGCCGCACTGACCGCCGCCGCCGTGCTGATGGCCCAGCAGATGAAAGACTACTGGCGCGGCGTCTGGCAGTACGTTGCCTTGATATCAACCGCGTTGCTACTGGCCTGCCTGGGTTGGGCCCTCTTGCCGGTCGATCAGGCGGCCCCGTGGCTGCATCGGGCTGCCGTGCTGATGATCGCCTCGACGGGAGCAACACTATTGTCCTCCGTCGGTTTACGTGGGCTGTTGCCAAAATCAAGCGACTGGCTCGCCGCCGCGACGCGTGTCGCTGTCCCCCTGGCAGGCTTGGCGCTTGTAAGTCTGACTTGTGTATTGGTTTTGGAGTTCAAGCTCTATGATAAACCGCTCGGCCCGCCCACGGAGATTTGGGCCGAACTATCGGTGGCCGCGGCGCTTTTGGCGCTTAGCGGCGGATGCCTATGCCTGGCCGTGATCTCCAAGCTGGACCCATTCGGATTGAGTCAACGTGGCCGCACGCTCTACGTCTATGCGGCCGAAGCCCTGTTACTGCTCTTATGCCTGCACCTGCGACTGACCATGCCCGAACTGTTCGACCTGGGGTTCATACAACGCTTCTGGATGCTGATCGTCATGGCCGTGGCATTCTGCGGGGCCGGGTTGAGCGAGTTGTTCCACCGCCTGCGACAGCCGGTCCTCAGCGAGCCGCTGGCCAACACGGCCCTGGTAGCGCCGCTGCTGCCGGCCGTGGGCTTCTGGTTCATGACCAGCCCCTCGCCCGCCATGTGGTTCCTGATGGGACTATTCTACGGCATGATGGCGATTATGAAACGTTCGTTCACGCTCGGTGTGTTGGCGTTCATATCCGCTAACATGGGCCTCTGGGTTTTGTGGGAGCGTATCGACCTGCAATTTTTCGAGCATCCGCAAGTCTGGCTGATACCCGGCGCCTTGGCGGTCCTCGTGGCCGGGCACCTGCACCGCCATCGGCTCAGCGAAGCTCAAAACGTGGGCCTACGTTGGGCCGCCCTGGGCGTGATCTACGTCTCGTCCACAGCCGACATGTTCATCGCCGGCATCGGCCACTCCGTCACCATGCCCCTGGTACTGGCCGTATTGTCAGTGGCCGGCGTGCTGGCCGGAATCCTCTTCCGCGTCCGTTCGTTCCTCTACCTGGGCACCACTTTCCTGGGGCTGGTGATCGTGACCATGATCAAATACGCCGCCTGGGATTGTCAGCAAATGTGGATTCTCTGGTCCTGCTGCATACTCCTGGGAGCGGGTGTGATTGCCCTCTTCGCCCTCTTCGAAAAACGCCGCAACGACGTCCTGGCCGCCGTCGAACGCCTCAAGGAGTGGGAAGCATGATGCCCGACGATCATGAACCAGACACGCCCGCAAAGCACGTCCCCAAAACCAGACGCCTGCGGCCATTTCAGTTCGACATCCGCACGCTGCTGATCCTCACCGCGATTCTATCCATCATGCTGGCCGCCCTCCGCTGGCTGGAACTATCGCGCGGTGCGATGCTGCTGGTCATCGGCATAACCGCCTTGAGCACCCTGGCCGCCGTGGGCTTGGTAGTAGCACTCAGCCTCACAATGGGCCAAAAACGTGACCGGGAAGAATAAGCTGCCTTGAGTACCACAATGGGTAATGGAGAATGGGTAGCCCCGATAGCTCGTCTATCGGGGCGGTGAAGCCGCAAGAGGCACGTGGGTGCAGCGCGAGCCCCTCTTGTGCCTGCGGCACCCCGATAGACGAGCTATCGGGGCTACCCATTATGTTCACGATCATGCCTTCCACCACACCGTTAAGATGGATAAACTGTTGATCCCGGACGGGCTGCATCGCAACCACTGCCGAGCCGGCTGCACTACAATTTTCAACAGGCACAAAAAATCTTCATGGAAGCTCAAAAGGCCATCGGAATCGTGCTGCGGACCGTCGAGTTCAGCGAAACCAGCCTCGTTGTGACCATGTTTACCCGAGAACATGGCAAGATAGGGGCTCTAGCAAAAGGAGCTAGGCGTCTAAAAGGGCCTTTTGAGTCTGCTATTGACCTACTAGCCGTCTGTCGAATAGTCTTCCTCCGCAAATCGTTTGAAACACTTGATATTTTGACCGAAGCCAAGCTCGAGCGACGCTTCCGGACGGCCGGGCGCGACCTGTCGAGCCTGTACGCGGCCTAC
Organism: uncultured Planctomycetaceae bacterium; assembly: GCA_964541935.1. GTDB lineage: Bacteria > Planctomycetota > Planctomycetia > Pirellulales > Thermoguttaceae > JAFGTN01. The sequence goes on from CAZISU010000440.1 coordinate 2,194, forward strand.
TATGTTATCGAGTTGCTCGATGGTTTGACCGAACAATATGAGCCGCAGGCCGACCTGTACGACCTGGCCGAAGAAACCCTATTGGGGCTCTCGGCCGGAGAACCGGTCGCCAGATGGGTTTTGCGGTTCGAGTTGGGAACCTTGCGGATTTTGGGACACATGCCACTGCTGCATGCCTGTGTAGGCTGCGGTTGTGAAGTGCCCATCAAAGGCCGAGTTGCCTTCGGGCACCTCGACGGCGGCGTGCTATGCACGTCGTGTAGAGCGGGAAAACAACACGTAGCCTCGGTCGACGCCGGCACGCTACGAGTGATGGATCAATTGGCACAACGCGAGAGTAAAATCTGGCAACGATTGGGAATCACACCCACAGCACAAGGACAGATCCGCGGCCTTATGAACCGTTACATCAGCCATTTGATGGGACGTAGGCCCAGGATGCAGGCCTGGTTGAAGAGTTAATTCATTGGCGGCAGTTTTAATCCTATAAACAGAGGGACAAGGATGTCCGTAATTCATAGCCGTGAAATAAGGGCCGCCGCCGCGGCCGTCTGCCTGCTTGGCATTACATTGGCCTTAACCGGTTGCGCCGGGGTGCCACGCGCGCCCGCCGACCCGGGCAGTTACGGCAGCGACTCCGATGACGGCTGGCTGTTCAATCGTCTTTTAGGCCGCAAAAGCACTCCCGAGCTGAGCGAAGCGCCACTGGCCGACTCCGGCGTACGCCACGCCTCGGCCATCGAGCCGCTGCCGGCGGTCGACGACGCCAAGTCCGCTCAACAGGCCGCCGCCGGAGCGGGCGGCACCGTGCTGAGCTCGACCTTGACCGCACAAGAACAGCGCGAACAGAAAGAAAAAGAGGGCTCGGGGGGCTTGAGCCTCGAAGATCTCGACCCGCAAAACGCCTACAAAAAAGTACTAGTGGCCACCGGCTTCGGGCCCAACAAGCAAATCGCCCAGACGCTGTTCGCCGAGGGCGAGGATCTGTATCGCAAAAAAGACTACAAGGCGGCGGCGGGTAAATTCAAATCGGCGGCCGCCCGCTGGCCCGACTCGGCCTTGGAAGAAGACGCCAAGTACATCCAGGCGGAAAGCTACTTCTTCAACGACCAATACGGCAAGGCCCAGGACACGCTCGACAACTTGATGAAGGAGCACGAAAACTCCCGTTATCTCGACAAGGTCGTGCTGCGGCAGTACAGCATCGGCGAATACTGGGAAAAATTTCACCAGGCCCAACCGCACTGGCCGGTCACGCCCAACCTGACAGATTCTAGCAAGCCGCTCTTCGACACCTGGGGCAACGCCATCAAGGCCTATGAAAGCGTGGCCATGAACGATCCCACCGGACCGTTGGCCGACGATAGCATAATGGCTATCGCAAACGCATATTTCAGCCAGGGGCGCTACGAAGACGCCGCCTACTACTACGACCGAGTGCGGAAAGAGTACCCCAAAAGCCCGCACCTTGTTAAGGCCCATCTGTTGGGCATGAAGAGCAAAGAACTGGTCTATCAGGGCCCCATGTACGACTCGTCCGCGTTGGAAGAAGCCGGCGAAATTGCCCAAACCGCGATCACCCAGTTCGGCCGCGAATTGGGCGACCAGCGGAAAAAGGTCATCGAAGCCAGCAACCGCATCGACGCCGGAATGGCCGAACGCGATTGGGAAATGGCCAAATTCTACGAAGGCAAAAAGAAATATGGCGGCGCCAAATACTACTATCAACAAATCATAAAAGGATACCCCAACACGGCCATCGCCGCAGCATCCCAAAAACGCCTGGGAGAAATCAAAAGTTATCCAGACACGCCCCCCGACAGATTCAAATGGCTTAATAACCTTTTCCCGGATGGACGGTAACGTAGGGGAGCTGTAATCCTGTTAGCCGAGCCGCTTGCGGCCGTGGTGAAACTCTCCAGTTATCCACACCCTACGCGAGCAAGCTCGGCGGCTATCGGCCAAACGTTCTTATTAACCAGTTGCAACTATATGAACCGCACAAAAGCTCAATTCGCGATATTGACAACAGCCGCGATGCTACTCGTGGCGAGCTTGGGCGGTTGCGCTGCGTATCAAATCGGCAACCAGTCGCTCTACCCCAGCCACATTAAGACCGTGCACGTGCCGGTGTTCGACTCGTTGAGCTTCCGCCGCAACCTGGGCGAGCAACTGACCGAGGCCGTCATCAAGGAAATCGAAACCAAAACGCCCTACAAAGTGGTCGGCAACCCCGCCACGGCCGACAGCGTTTTGACGTGTAAGATTATCCAAGACCAAAGGTGCTTGATCGTGCAGGATTGGTACAACGATCCGCGCCAGATGCAACTCTTTTTCAACGTGCAGGTCAGTTGGGTAGACCACAAAGGCGACGTGCTACGCGATAGCCAACCGATTGTAATCACACCGGCCACTTCCACCTCGTTGACCTCGTCCTCGACCCTTACAGCCGAGGTCGGCCAGTCGGGTGCAACCGCCGAACAACTGGCCCTGCAACGCGCCGCCGAACAAATCGTGGGCATGATGGAAATGCCCTGGTGAGGGCGGAATGACGAATGTCGAAATCAGAATGAAGAATGAATTAGGAATGATGAATTAGGAAGTCAGTTTTCAACCAACCCTTTACAGCAAAACATAACAGTGGGCACGATTCACTTTCCTAGCAACAGACCCACACACTGGAAGCTCCGCCAGCGAACCTTGCGGTTTGCCGACCGCCCCATCTTGATGGGCATTCTCAACGTTACGCCCGACAGCTTTTCCGACGGCGGTCGCTTCATCGACCCGCAGGCAGCCGTCGAGCATGGCCGCAAGCTGGTGGCCGCGGGGGCCGGAATTATCGACGTCGGTGGCCAAAGCACGCGGCCCGGTTCGCAGCGGGTCGACGCCGACGAGGAACTGCAACGTGTGTTGCCGGTCGTGGAGTCACTCTGCCGCGAACTGGACGTGCCGGTTTCCATCGACACATATCACGCGGCGGTCGCCAAGGAAGCCGTGGCGGCGGGCGCCGAGATTATAAACGACGTTACCGCTCTTGCGGGCGATCCCTCGATGGCCGATGTGGCCGCCCGTAGCGGCGCCGGCGTGTGCCTGATGCACATGCTCGGCACGCCCGCAACCATGCAGGACAACCCACGCTACGCAAACGTCGTGGAAGACGTCTACAACTATCTGGCCGCGCGGCTCGACGCGGCGGTAGCGGCCGGCATCGAAGCCCAACGCATCGTCATCGATCCGGGCATCGGCTTCGGCAAAACCACCGCGCACAATCTGGTCCTGCTCAAAGCCGTCGGCCGCTTCCACCAGCTAGGGCAACCGATTCTGGTCGGCCATTCGCGCAAAGGCTTCATCGGCCGCCTGCTGGCAGACATGGACGCCGACCGCACGCCCGCAACCATCG
>CAZISU010000441.1:0-5589 GCA_964541935.1 uncultured Planctomycetaceae bacterium
CTCCGTCTTACACGAAAGCCACGTGCGTCCACTTGCCGACCTGCAAGGGCAACGGCCGCGAATGATAGGTCTCCGATCCGCTGCCGAAGCCCAGGTTCATGTGCAGGCAGCGCTTGCCGTTTTTATTCTCGCGGCCCAATATCAATTGATAGTCGTTGTGCGAAACGTACTTTTTGTCCAGCAGAAACGAGTCCGGGTAGTCCTTGTCCAACTCCTTCTTGGGCATAATCCACATCTCCACGCTGAAAGCGCCCTTAGGGCTCAAGGCGTCGTGATCTTTGGCCCGTGCCTGATGCGGCTTGTCTTCGACCGGATAGCCGCTCGCCGTTTCCAGACAACCGCCAAAGCGGCCGCCAGCGACGGTCTTGGCGCCGGCGAACGACAAATCGTGACCGTTGCCAGAGGCGTCTTTGCCGGCCGAGTCCCCAGCATTGAACTGCCACAGGGCGATTACATGCTTGCCTTTAGCATCATCTGCCACGTAAGGCGTTTCCCAGGCCTCACGAAGCTTGACCGCCTCGGCTTGGGTAACCGCTGCGCTGCAAAAATTGACAAGCAATACGAACGACAACGTCGGCACAGAAAGTCTCATAATCGATACCTGTGTGTTGAAATGATGGGGGGGCAATTAGTGGGCAACATGGGGCCGGATCCACCGGTGTGAAAATCATTATATATCACGCCGCGGCTGCTAGAACTCATCGTCTTGCTTCAAACCAAAAAACTTCCGCAGCACCGGCATGGCATTGTTGATCGACCAGCCTTCCGACCAACGGTCGACGCCGTGTTTTTTACACAGGGCCAGCATCTTCCGCATGTGCGGGCGTTTGCGGGCGATGTCGGCCTGGGCCATGGTGGGGAAGTCTTTCAATGTGATGTCACCGCGATTCCATTGGCCTCGCATGCTGCCGGACAGCCGTTTCGGCAGGTTGCCGACGGCGGCTCGCTGCGCCCAGATTTCCGCCTTCTCCACGCGAGCGCGAATTACGTCGGACTCGGCCAGCGCCGCCGCTTCGTCGACGGCATCGAGGGCCGCCTTGCCGATCGCGTCGTCGATGGCATAGTCTCGGGGGTGTGCGAAGCAACTTCTATCGACGCCTTTGGTGAGGGCGTTGTCGCACAACTGGTCGAGGAATCGGCGGATCGGCGCCGCGGCCTTGCCGTAGTGCAGATGCAGAAATTCGTCCATCAGTGCCTCGCCGCTCAGCGTGGGGTTCCAAAGCAAGCGGCTGGTCATGTAGTTTCGCAGGCCGCAGAAGTCGCCGCCCACCGCGTTGCCCGGGCCTTGCATGAAAATTCCACGGGCATTATGGTCGACAAACAGGCGGATGTTCGGCTCGATGTTTCGCAGATTGGGGCACGGCAAGAGGTAGTTGTGAAAGTTGGTGTTGTAGGTCCAGATGCAAATGTCGTCGCAGATTTTACCCCAGCCGACCAGATCTTCATGGAACCCCGCGTTACACCGCGAGGTTCGATCTTCGATGGGATAGATTTGGCTGCATTCGATGCTGCAGAGTTGGATCTGCACATTCGAACGAGGCCGGATAGTCTTGGGTGGTTTCCGCGTATACACGTATGCCAGCGTGCCCACATCCACGCCGGGGTGCTTCTTGGCAACCGCGTCGGCTACGGCGTTGACCAGCGACAACTGCGCTCCCATATGGCTGCCGGCTTGGGCGTCGATGGCGGCGCAATTGTCGCACTGACAGTAGAGATGATTGTCGTTTTGACTGACCGAGACAACGCTTCGCTTGGGGTGTGCGGCGATTTCGGCAAGCACACTGTCGGTGACGATTTTCTGCACCTCGGGATTGCTTACACAGGGCTGGGTATGACGCCCGTCGTCTTTCACCTTCGACAGCCGTCGCCCGCCGCGCAGTGTGAAGTATTCGGGATGTTCTTCGCCGTAACGCTTGGTGGGTACCTGCCTGCATAAGGTGTGATTGATCAATCGCCGCCCGACCACACCGCCGAATTTCTGGGCTTTCGCAACGGTGTTGCACCGCATGCGCGAGGCAAAGACCGGGTTGCGGTTGGTCTCGCCGTAATAGCTCCAGCGGAACGACAACGGCGGACAGTAGGCATAATCGGCCGGCCCGACAACTTTCTGTTTTCCGACGGCCGGCACGTAGGTGTTGTCGGGCGTAAGGAACCGCACGCCCAGATAGTCCTCCAGGAAAGTGTACACGCCGTACAGCGTGCCCCGTGGGCGACCACCCGCAATGGCGATATTTCCGTCGCGAATCACTATCCGCAAGTCTTCGTCGCCCATCTTCGTGGTGTCGAACCCGACGTTCGCGGCTCGCATCGCCTTGGACTGGCCGACGAAAATATGATGTGCGTCGCGCTCGACCTTACGCCGAATCGGCAACGTCTGGCCGCTGGCTTTGCCCAAAAAATGCTGCAACTGCTCGGCAGCATACGTTTCGCTTTCGATCGCCTCGGCGGGCAGGACAATGTCCCATCCTTCCAGAGCAGCCAAATCGACGCCTTGCGGCGCGGCAGCCCTAACCGTAGTGGCCCAAACCGTAGTGGCCCAAACCAAGGATGTAGACAGTGAGAAAGCAATCAGAATTACCAATAGTACGCATCTGGTCATGCTTGAATCTCCTCAGGAGGGGTGGCGAGGCGGCGTTGCGCGGAATGAAACACAGGGGGGACACAAACTATTCTACCTAGCGCGTGATAAGGTGCAAGTCGCGCAATCGCAAGCCAAGTGAGCCAAAAAAGCCTGTCTCAGAATCGTAGCCCCACTTCATTACCCCCGCCATTGCCTCGCATTTAACCCCATGTAAAACACCCACGTAACGCCATGTTACACCCGACCCGGCGCATGGTTTATAAACCATGCGCCCAACACGCTCCGATTCCCCAAAAACTCCCTAACAAACGATTTTAATCGCCATAAACCCAAGCCTCAAGGCAACTTATGGCCACTGCACGCCAAAATCCATCACCTCCCCAACAATCCAAAACCCAAAAACCACTCCGCTAAACGTGCCAAAATACCCCACCATTGGTTGAGGCAATCTCACCGCCCGTTGAAAGCACAAACCACAAATCTGCATTGGTAAACCAGCCCATTTTTGCTAAAAAAGCACCCTTACTGTCACCTCCGAGGAGATACTCCCGCAATGAACAATTTCGGCAGGGTCGTACGCCTGGCGTTGCACTATCGGTTTACTTTCATCGCATCGATCATCTGTGCGATAATGGTCGGTCTTCTTTGGGGCGCTAATATCGGCGTGGTTTTCCCCATCCTCAAGGTGGCTTTCGAAAACGAATCTCCGCAGCAATGGATCGAAGTCGAAATTGCCAATGCGGAAAAAACGATCGTCGACAAGCGGGCAGAAATCGCTGAGCTTGAAAGCCAATTGCCGGGCGCCGACACGGAAAAGGCTCGTCAGATCGGCAATGTCATTTCCGTGGAACAAAGCGACATCGCGTCCGCTCAGAGATCTATCGACCGATACCTTTGGTTCCAGCCGTACGTCAATCGCTATATACCCAGCGATCCCTTTATGGCATTGTCGATTTTCATAGGCTTACTGCTCTTGAGCACGATAGCCAAAGACGGGTTCCTGATTTGCAATACGATACTCGTTGCCCGCCTTTCACATCTGGCCACCTTCGATCTGCGGAAGATATTTTACCGTAAGATATTGCGTATGGATATGGCCCGTTTCAATAAAGAAGGTTCCAGCGACCTCATGTCGCGTTTCACCTACGACATGGAATACCTGTCCGTGGGGCTGGTGGCGCTTTTCGGCAAGCTGGTGCGCGAGCCGATCAAGGCCTTAGTTTGCCTGACCGCAGCCGCCTGGATTTGCTGGCGTCTTCTGATCTTTTCGTTGGTGGTGGCCCCTTTGGCTGGGTTGATGATCCAGTGGTTGGCCAAAACGCTAAAACGCGCCAACCGCAAGGCCATGGAAGAGATGGCACAACTCTACAATACCTTGGAAGAAACCTTCCGCGGCATCAAAATCGTCAAGGCCTTCACCATGGAACGCCACGAGCGACGGCGATTCCACCACAACAGCAAGAACTATTACCGCAAGGCCATGAAGATCGCCCGCTATGATTCGCTCACCCGACCGGTTACCGAAATCATGGGCGTAGTTACCATCTGCATGGCTTTGCTGGCCGGTGCCCATTTAGTTCTTAACAAAGAAACACATCTTCTGGGCGTTCGAATGGCTGCGGAGCCCCTGAACCTTGCATGGCTCTTAACCTTCTACGGCATGCTGGCCGGCATGGCCGACCCGTTCCGCAAGCTCTCCGAGGTCTTCACCCGCCTGCAACGCGCCTCGGCCGCCGCGGATCGTATCTACGATATGGTCGATCGCAAGAGCCAGGTGCGTAATCCCAAGCACCCGCGGCCCATGCCACGTCACCAGCAAAATCTCGTTTTCGAGGGCGTGGATTTTTCTTACGAACCCGGCAAGCCGGTCCTGAAATCAATCGACTTGCAAATCAACTCCGGCGAAACCGTGGCACTGGTCGGCCCCAACGGCTGCGGCAAAAGCACGTTGGCCAGCCTGATTTCGCGCTTCGCCGATCCCACCGCCGGCGAGGTTCGTCTGGACGGCGTAAATCTCAAAGACGCGCGAATACAAAACGTCCGCGGCCAAGTCGGCCTGGTTTCGCAGGAGACGCTGCTGTTCGACGACACGATCGAAAACAACATCCGCTACGGCTCGCCGCTGGCAACGCACGAGCAGGTCGTCGAGGCCGCCCGCCAGGCATATGCCCACCAGTTCATCGAAAGCGAGCTCGCCGATGGCTATCAAACCATGGCCGGCCCGGTGGGCAGCCGTCTTTCCGGCGGCCAGCGGCAGCGTATCGCCCTGGCCCGAGCCATCTTGCACAACCCGGCCATCCTCGTCCTCGACGAGGCCACCAGCCAGGTCGACCTGGAAAGCGAGCAGCTGATCCAATGTGCCTTGGAGAAATTCGTCCGCGGCCGCACGGCCGTGATTATTACCCATCGCATGGGTGTATTGGCTATGGCCGACAAGATCGTGGTCATGGAAGACGGGCGGATTCTCGACATGGGCACCCACGACGAACTGTTGGGCCGCTGTGGGCTCTACAATCGACTCTACAGCATCCAATTCGACAACAACCTCCGCGAGTCGGCATAAAATAATCTTGCTTGCCAAACATTTGGCACGGGGTTTTTTGGCACGGGTTTTGCACTTACAGAGTATCGTGCGTGCCGATGGCATAGCACTCACCCCCCCAGAAGGTTCTATGGCCCAAATTTTGGGCCATAGAACCGGAATGAAGAAGAGGCGCTTTGTGGGGCCGGTAATCCGGAAGAGGTGCGTGCTAGCCGAAGCATGCCAAGTTGCTTTCGTAAACTCCTTCCTCTGGAACGGGAAGAGGCGCTCGGAACTAGAGAAGAGCAGAGAGCAGTAAGAGCAGAGAAGAGAAAACCGACGGGTGGGAAGCTCAGGCTTCCAAATACGTAGAGGCGAGTTGAGGATATTCGCCGATCAGTCCTCAACTCGCCTGTTTTATTTTAATACAGCAAAATTGAACACCTGTTGCAAAATGAAACACTCTGCCTTTCCCTGAATTCGCCCT
>CAZISU010000442.1:0-5587 GCA_964541935.1 uncultured Planctomycetaceae bacterium
GATACGTGCCGACCAACTCCAACTGGTACCCCCTCCCAGTGTGCCGGGCGGAAAAGAGAGATGCGTGTCGTGATAGTTGAGAACGCCCAGCCCGATTTGCTTTTCGTTGTTGCTGCATTGCATCCGCCGGGCCGCTTCGCGGGCTGCTTGCACGGCCGGCAACAGCAGCGCGATGAGGATGCCGATGATGGCGATCACTACCAGCAGTTCGACTAGCGTGAAGGCCTTCTTAATTGACGCTTTGCACATGACTTAGTGTCTCCTGTTCAACGGGAAATTAAGTAGGATGCTTTAAGACGCACTCGTTGTTCTTGCGGAGGTTTTATTGTTTTACCTTGATTTTTGCCAAGTAAATGCTCGTGCGGCCTTCGTGGCTGGAGTAATAGCTGACCCATAGAATGCCGTCGTGGAAAACCATGCCGGGGTAGCTGGTGTCTCCGCCGGAAGGTAGTTTGACGAGTTCGGTGAATTTGCCCGCTTCTGGTTCCAGCAGCCCGACAGATGTGCGGACCTTGCCGTCGTAGAGTCGGCCGGAGGCTAAAATGTGGCCGCTGGGCAGTTCCACGATTTGCGGCCCGCCGATGCGTTCTTTCAATTCTTTGAAGGTCCACTTCGAGAGATCGCCCTTGGCGGTTCCCACGATGGCGCCGGTGGGCGCTTTGCCGTCGCGGTGGACCAGCGTCACGGCCGAGCCGTCCTTGCGGAAGAGCATGGCCGCTTCGTTAACGCGGTCTTGGGGTGTGAATTGCGACAGGAATGTTTCGTAGTTCAAGCCGTCCTGGCTGCGATAAAGTCGAGTGGTCGAGCGTCGGTCCTTGGCTCCGACCTCATAGCCCAGCCCGTAGGCGGTGCCCTCGGGGCTCCAAACCACGCGCCACATCCACCAATTGAACTCGCCTACTTTGTGCGGGCCGTCCCAGGTGCTGCCGTCGTCGGAAAGATACGCATACGACTGGCGGGTTTTGTGGTTTTCCTTAGGAGCCAAGGCACAAACCAAGAGCAACTTGCCCTGGGGCGTTACCGAGAGTTTCGAGTCGCGGAGATCGTCGGCGCCGGTGCCGTATTTTATTAGCGCGGCCGATTCCCAGTTCTCGCCGTCCGGCGAAGACAAGACGCGGATATTGCCGCTGGGCGAGGTGTACATGTGGTTCGTGGCCTCGCGGAATGTCAGGAACCACTTGCCCTTGAAGCGGACCAGATCGGTGAAGGCGTTGTGCGGGTCCTTGTCCCAAACCTTTTTGGTTTCTAATAGCTGCAACTCGACGGGCGAGTCGGCATGGGCCGTTGCTGAAAAAGTGATTGAAGCTGCGACGAAAAAACACAAGGGCAGAGCGAGTCGAGTTTTCATGGGTAGAATCTCCAATTCGTTTGTTCCGGTGCGTGCAAGCACACACTCAACTTGATTATGGGGTTAGTTCAATCAGCTTTGGCTGGGCTGTAAACAACGGCCGAGCGATTGGCCGTCGCTGAGCCCTAGCGGCATCATAATATCCTCGGTGTTGTGGATCGATCGTTGTCCTTTGGCGATTTCGTCGAGCAGCCGGGCCGCGCGGCGGCCGATGTCCTCTCCGTCGATCACCACGGAAGTCATCCTCCGAACAATTGCCCCGCGGCGTTGCTTGCCGCCGAAGCTAATTACCGAAACGTCTTCCGGCACCCGCAGTCCCAGACGCTGAATCGCCATATAAATAATTTCGCCCAGCGTGTCGTAGCTGGCCATGATGGCCGTGGGACGGTCGGGGCGGGAGAACAGTTCCTTGATCTTAGGCCACGCTTCTTTCTCGTGTACGGCCAGATCTAATGAGTAGCTATCGCCCGAGAGAATCATGTCATCGGTCAGATCGCCTCCGCCCTGACGGAGTACTTCGCGCAGGCCGGTCACATAGTCCATGGCCGAAGGCGTAGCACTAGTGCCTTGCGAGGGCAGGGTATGATACGCCATCGTTGTCATGTACATGGCGACGCGACGATGACCCTGGCCCAACAGTGCGCGGCCCGCCATGCGGCCGACTTCCCTGAACGGAATCGCCACCAGCGGTGCCCTGGCGCCAGCAACGCGACGGTGACAGAACACGACAGGAATGCCTTGGTTCTGCAGCATTTCGATCTGGAACGTCGGCGCGGGGGCAATGGTGGGAACAATTGCAACTCCGGCCACGTCTTTTGACATCAACTGCAGTATTGCGTTGCCTTGGCGGATGGGGTCGTTGTCCGTTGTGCTGACGATTACCTGCGAATGTTCTTCGGCCGTGGTGTGTTCGAAACCGTGCTGCACCGAGGGGTAATGGCCCGTATACGACTCGGGCATGATTAGCGCCATCAAGCCTATTCCTTGCGAGAGGCGTTGCTGGGCGTCGCCGCGTACAAAAGTGCCTTTGCCGCGAATACGATTGATGAGCCCTTCGCGATCCAGACGGCTCAAGGCCTGGCGAACAGTGTTTCGAGCGACTTTCAACTGGGTTGCCAGTTCGACCTCGGTAGGCAATGCATCGCCTGGCCGTAGCTGCCCCGAGCGTAATTCGCCGACAATGTGATCTTTAATCCGCTCGTATTTGGGTGTGCCCCCGCGAGTGCCATGTAAATCAAGTTGAGGCGGTTGGCTGTGAATCATGCGAAATTTAAGCCGCAATGCGAGTCGGTGCTCGCCAGGGTATCAGTTGTGTTTACGTATATACCTGATAGGAACTTTATCGTTCGGCTGTAATTTATCGGATTACCCTCTCGGAAGCAAGCTTTTTCGGTTGTTCTTCTTGTTATTTGAGGATGTTTTCCGCAGATGTAGATATCAAAATGGATTACGGTAGTACATTGGAGCTATACCTATGTGTATTGTGAGCTTCGATTGCCATCGAAGTGTAGGCGGAGCGATGATCCCGATGGCGTGGCCGCTGGGAGGATGATTTGTCTGTTTGCTTCCGAGAGGGCTAGACAATTAGCGTGAGAAAATGGCTGAGGCGAGAGGCTTATGGCGAGCCGGTGGCGGTTGCTACTCCGCGGCCACTACTCTGCTGCGGCAGGGTTTTCCTCTGAATCCAGGGGGATCTGCACCAAAATTCGTGTTCCCTGCCCTGGCGAGCTTTCGATCGTTGCCTCGCCCTCTAGAATTTTCGCCCGTTGGCGAATGCCCTCGATTCCAAAACTGTCGGATCCGATGGTGTCGGTGTCGAATCCGCAGCCCCAGTCGCGGATTTCGAGCGCTACTATCTCTCCCTTTTGTTGCAGGGTGACCCGGACTTTTTTTGCACCACTGTAACGAGACGCGTTGTTTAGACCTTCTTGGGCAATGCGGTAGAGGGCGTTTTCCAGCAGCGGGTCGAGTCGGTCGAATTGAACATCGCAAATCAGTTCGATGTCCATGTCGAAGCGTTCTTCCTGTTCTGCGATCAGCAGGCGGATGGCTGTAGCGACACCGGCCTCTTCCAGCACGGGGGGGCGCAGGCCTTGTATCAGCCGCCTGGTTTCGGCGATGGACTGGTCGAGAATCTGGCGAGCGGTTTGATAGGTTTTTTCGGCTTCTTCGGGCTTGGTTTTGCGTAAATGGTCGAACATTTGTAACTGTAGGACAGTAGAAGTTAGAAGCTGGGCCAGACCGTCGTGGATTTCGTAGGCAATGAGTTGCACTTCGTGATGCTGCGATTCGAGAAGGCGACGCAGCATTATCTGCTCTTTTTGTAGCTTTTGTTCGGTTTCTTTGAGGTCGGTAATGTCGTTGCCGATGCATAGAATTTCCGTCGGTTTTCCATCGGCGTTGCGAATTGCTCGATTTGTCCAGGAGACCCATACGCGGGAGCCGTCGTGGCGGGTGTTCTCGTTTTCGTTGTTTTCGTAACGTTCGGGATGCGCACAAATGTCGTGGATATGTTCTGCTAGATTTCGGCCGGACTGTTCGACGGGCGGAACGATCGTGCCCACAACGTTTTTGCCGAGCAGTTTGTGTTTTTGAAAGCCAAAGAAGCAGCAGGCGTAGCGGTTTGCGAAGGTTATGTTGCCGTTGGTATCCATTCTGAGAACGATACTATTGACGTTTTCGACCAATTCTCGGTAATTGTCTTCGTTGGAGACGTTTGATTCGGGGTTAGTCATTTCAAGGTTTCCTCGAAGCGTATGGCGATCATTGTTAATAGTATTATTGAATTTTACACCTTGGGTAGGACGGGGAGACCCCCTATGAAGAAAATATTTTTTGGACTGGCTTGCAAAGGGGAGGCGTACCGATATACTTAGCTCCTTACCAAGTCGCAGCGGTTAGCTCACTGAGAGTTTCCAAAGCGATGGCAAAGTTTGACCGGGTTTAATTACTTGGTGTTTTTTGCCGAGAAGAGATAATTACCATAACTGGCACATTTTTGGGAGTTTTAAAAACCTTGAAAAACTTTGGTCGAAAGTCATTTCGGCCGTTGACAAGGTTCTGGCCGGTCGGTAAACTTGGGGTTTCCCCAGTAGCGGAAGTCACTCGGGTAAGTAAGGTTTGAAGCAGGAAGTTTGACGCGACACGAGTCCTTAGTGGTTGTTTGGTAGATGAAGGGCCCGTCTCCTGTCGAACTGACAGCGATCCCACCTTCGGGTGGAGTTTGATCTTTGACAATTTGGTTGTGTAATTGAAGTGGCATCTTAATGAATCACGTATGTCGGCTTTCGAGTCGGCAGCGAATTCAAATTAGAGCCTTTAGACGAGGCGGCTATTAATTTAGCTGCTGGAGTTGAGCAATCGTTACATAGATCTGATAAATCGTCATGACTTTCGAGTTGTGGTGATGGATTATGATTGCAGTAGTAAAAACTCGTGAATTTCTCACTTTCGAGTGTTGGATTCATGTGGCCAAGCTACTAAGGGCGCATGGAGGATGTCTTGGTGTCAGAAGACTTTGAAGGGCGTGGAAGACTGCGAAAAGCCAGGGGGAGTTGTCAAACGAGCGTTGATCCCTGGATTCCTGAACTGGCATGCACTGAATACATAGGTGTGTGCGGGTAACGCGGTGAACTGAAACATCTAAGTAACCGCAGGAAAAGAAAGAAAAATCGATTTCCCGAGTAGCGGCGAGCGAAACGGGAATAGCCCAAACCGCGGAGGTTTTCCTCTGCGGGGTTGTAGGGTCTCTCACATGGGAGTCATAAAGTAGTTTTTTAGCAGAACCGTTTGGAAAGGCGGACCACAGCGGGTGACAGTCCCGTACGCGAAATTAAACTACCTCCCGAGGGATACCTGAGTAGGTCGAGCCACGTGGAATCTCGACTGAATCTACGGGGACCATCCCGTAAGGCTAAATACTATCTGACAACCGATAGCAAACTCAGTAGGGTGACTGAAAGATGAGAAGAACCCCTGTTAGGGGAGGAATGTGAACCTGAAACCATGCGCCTACAAGCGGTCGGAGCACCATTGTCTTCGGACAGGTGTGACGGCGTGCCTTTTGCATAATGATCCGGCGAGTTACCGTTGTTGGCTTGGTTAAGACCTTCCGGGTTGAAGCCATAGGGAAACCGAGTCTTAATAGGGCGAATATTGGTCAGCAGTGGTAGACGCGAAACTGGGTGATCTACCCATGAGCAGGTTGAAGCGCGGGTAAGTCCGCGTGGAGGACCGAAC
>CAZISU010000443.1:0-5585 GCA_964541935.1 uncultured Planctomycetaceae bacterium
GAAACCCTAATTTTTTTGGCTCGCCAAAAAGAAGCGGCAGGGCAGTTCGAAAGTGCTCTCGCGCTGTTCGGCGAGTCGTTCCGCCTTCAACCGCCCGCCGATGAAATTAAACGCGAATACGGCGGCTTGCTGGCCAATCATGGGAAGTTTGACGAGGCCGTTAGCATCCTCGAACAATTGAAGGATACGGATTCACAAATCCAACTCGCCGCCGTTTATGAAATGCAGGGCAACACAGACCGAGCCCTGCAAGTTCTGCTCGATCTCGAAAAAACTCGCCCAATCCCTGAACAAGCCCAGCGTAGCATCGCAAGATTGCTATTGGCAAACAAAGAATATCCCGAGGCGGCCGACCGTTTGGCCGAGTTACTGAAGAAATACCCCGCAGATCTAAAACTGCAACGCGAATTCATCGACTCCGTGGCAGCCTCCGATCGTTGGAGCAAACCGGTTCGTTTGGCAATGGTCAACGTCTACGAACAGTATCTCACCGATGACTTCCAATCATTGAACGTAGAGGGTTTCGAGCGACTCAGCGACGCTTTGCGGCAGTTGGGGCTCTATCAAGAGGCCAGCGTCGCGCTCGATAAGGCGGTTGTCGAATTTCCAAAGTCGCGGCGGCTGCGATTCTACTTGGCACAAACCCTAGGTAATCTCGGACGTTACGATGACGCTGAAGAGCAGTATAAGATTCTTTTGGCAACTCGGCCGCCAAATTTGCGCTAAACATTCTAGCTTACCTGTCTTCATGTCAAGATCTCAATATCCGTCTGCGCAGCTCTGATAATATAGAATAAATGGTCGGGCAATTGCCGATATTCCCTGAGCGGATGTGGGTATGCGTTATTATTGCGTTTACTCATTTGTATCTACGGTCCCCTGTCCGTTAACAGCCAGTTTTTCAATAGCTGTTAGGCATTTCGGCCAGTGCCGAATTGTGTCGATGCAAATAAACTTCGTATGGTTTACGCCTTTGGTGGCAGAAGGGGTGGTCGTGCGTTTGATGGGGCGTTGCTGTAAGCGTTTAGCGTGGGCGGTTCTTATCGTGGGCGTCTGTTTATCGGTCTATGCAGAAAACTTGTCGGTCGAGACTACGGCTCAAGCTGAAGACCAGAATCTCGAAGCAGACATTCTGCTAGGAGCAGCTCGAAACGCGGTTAAATTGGGAGATCTGAAAACAGCAATTCAGCGTTTCGCTGAGTTCCAGCGCCTGTATCCCGATCGTGAGGACGGCCGCCGCGGATATGCCGACGCACTGTTCCAGGCCGGTCGTGCCCGCGAGGCCGCGGCCGAATACGAATGGCTAATTAAACGGCATCCGAACGATCCCAAGCTGATTCGCGTCCTCGTCGATGCGTTGCTCAACGTGGGCGACAATGCACGAGCAAAACGGCTACTTGTCGACGCGCTTAAACGATTCCCCGCCCGCGTTGATTTTGCTCTGTCGTTGGCGTCGCTTTACGCGCAGGACGGAGAAATCGCCGAAGCTGATCAACTCGTTCAAAAATATATTGTCGGACGGCCGCTCACGAGTCGTCGCATGCAATTGGAAGCCGCCTCGATTTACATCCAACTTCGCCGCCCGAATGAAGCCGGACCGATAGTCGCCGAACTGCTCAAGAGCGATCCGGACAACGCTAAAGTATTGGCCCTTTCGGTACGCTATGCCTTGCTGACAAACGATCACCAGCAGGCCATACGGCAAGCAGCGAAACTCGACCGGCTGTATCCCGGCAACGTTGACCTTCGACTGGAACTCGCATCTGCGCTTTACACGGCCGGCAATTACGCGGAAGCCGGCCGGTTGTTTAAGGAAGTGTTACAAAAATCGCCAAATAACAAGATCGCCCTGCTGGGATCCGCACGCGTTGCATTGCGAGACTATCGTGTGGAACTGGCCGACTCATTCCTGGAGAAAGTCAAGCCGGATATACGGGGGCGGCAATGGCAACTGGCCACTGTCGAGCGAGATACGATCGCGGGCAATTATTTCCGCGCTCACTCGATTCTCGATCAGTTGCTCCAGGAAAACCCCAAAGACACACAGGCATCGCTGGCACTGGCCGATCTAAACCGAGCCGCCCACGAGTTTATCAAAGCTGACTGTCTCTATCAGGCGGCCGGGGCAACGGCAGATAATTCCATGGCCGGAGAACACTATGCGATGTCGTTGTTTCTCGAAAGTCGATATTGTGAAGCCGAGGCCCTTTGCCACTACGTGCTCGTGCCCGACCCGAAGAATGTAAACGCCATGATGATTTTGGCTCGCATTCTGATCAAAACCAATCGCTGCCAAGAAGCAGTCGATTGGGTTCGCAAGACGCAAAAGTCGGAGAACAACGTTTACCCAGAGTGTGTCTATTTCGCCAACTTCATTTCGCCCGAATCCGGCCCCTGCAAGGTCGACAAAACGCGGCCCCTTTACCTGGCTGTAACGCTCTTCCACCTAGCAATGGAAAACGGTCGGCGTATGTGGGCAAAAGAGATTCTCGACGAAGCCCTTTGTGGCGACCCATGCAACGTGATGTTGCGAACGATGTTGGCTGAGTGGTACGCTTCGTTCGGCCTGCCCGAAGAGGCAAGCTGCGCCGCCGAGATCTACGCGGAATTGTTGGCTCAGGAACCCATCAACCAGAAATGGATGTTGGGGCTTGCCAGAGCCAATGTCAACATGCGTTGCTACGACGAGGCTTTGGCTATATATCGGAGTTTGCGGTGCGAGTCGCCCGACAACTATCTCTACGCCAGAGAAACGGCGCGCGTGGTTTATTTTGTTTGTGGGTCGCCGTATGGAGTGGATGAATATGACTCTATACTGTGCGGGTGGTCGGGACTGCAGGAAGAAGCGTGCAGGCTTTCCAGAGAACGCTGTGCAAAAACCAATCATCTTTCCTCACCTAGCGTTGCTGCCGGCGCCTACGAGGGGCTGTTGGCCCAGGAACCCTACGAACCGCACATCGCTTTTGAATTGGGCCAGGTCTACGGACTTCTGGGAAACACGAGCTATGCCATCGGGGCCTATTCGCACCTGCTTTCCATCCATCCGAACCATCGTGATGCTAAAATCGCAATTGTTGGAAAGCGGCTCAAACGTTGCCAGGAACTCCTGTTCGACCATCGTTTTGTACGTGAGCGCGGGCGTGACGGCCTCACGTCAATCGACCGTCTCGGCGAGTACACTGCCTACCAACTGCCTCGCGTGGACGAAAATGAGCATCTCTCGATCGGCTACGGCCGTTTGACACTGGCGCCAACCAATGGGATCGGAACGACGGGCAATGCACTCGCCATCAAGTTCCAGAAACAAAGCCACTGGGACTTCGGACCATGGTTGTCGCCCTACGCTCCAGTGGCCTTGTTTATCGACTGCGAAGTGCAGCAATACGACCGATTGGTGGCGACGCGGCCCGTGTTCGAAGCCGGCCTGAAGATTCGCGCCTGGGACGATTTGATATGTACGATCTCGGGAACGATGGATAATATCTTGGAGAACGGCGAATCTCTCCGCCAAGATATCTACCGTGGCGGGTTGCGTAGCGACTTGCTCTACATGCCCAACAACTATTGGGAGACGGAGTTGACCTACGAGTTCCAAAGTTATTCGGACGTCAACACGCGCCACGCCGCCGAGTTCCGCAACCGCTTGCAATTGACTCCCGACCCGCGACGCTTTACGTTTCTGGCCGACTTCTACTACTGGAATATCGCAGATGCATCGGTTTTCAGCCCGGGGCCCGACCCGTTTCTTGATATGATTCATCCATACTGGACCCCGCAGGACTACTACATGGGGGGTGTCGGCCTGGAATGGAAGGAGTGGCTGTCTTGGGACCGGTTCGACGGCGCACAGCACTGCTGGGTTTCGTTTTCTCTCATGAAGCGCTGGGACAATCAGAGCAAGAATTACACGATCTACCGTGGGATGCTGGGATGGGACATCACGCGCCGCCTCAGCGGCTACGCCCTGGGCGAATACAATGAAGGTTCTCCCTATCAAGGCACGTGGGCCTACGGCGGCCTGGCCTGGAAGTTTTGATCCGAAACCGCTGCTCCCGTTAGATACGCTGCGTATGACTAGTGAGCAGGCTTCATCAAAGCATCGAGGATTGGCTTAATCCATCGTCCGTTCGCCATGTCGTAGAGGATGAAGTTGGAATCGAACTGCCAGTATGCCCAACTCCAGCCTCTCTTCTGGGCCTGTCGAACTACGAAATTGAGATAGCGAACCCGCGAGGCCATATCGGCCTTGTCGAATGCGCCAAACTCGCCGAGATAGATCGGCCGATTGTGCTTTTCGGACCAG
Organism: uncultured Planctomycetaceae bacterium; assembly: GCA_964541935.1. Lineage (GTDB taxonomy): Bacteria > Planctomycetota > Planctomycetia > Pirellulales > Thermoguttaceae > JAFGTN01. The sequence goes on from CAZISU010000443.1 coordinate 4,304, forward strand.
GCTTGTGATCTATTGAAGTCGCGTTCGACGGCCTCTCGCTGCTGTCTGGTGCCTTCCCAACGCACATCGACCTTATCCTTTTCACTAGTCCAAGGAGTGCCTTGATGCGTAAACTCAAAGGGGTTGTAGTAATGCACGGTAACAATGATGTTCCTGTCGTCGGCCGGCAGATCGAGTTTTTGTAGCAGGTCAATGCTGTTCCAACGGCCCGGTCCGATAATCACCGTTCTATCGGGATTTGTTTTACGAATGACCGCCAACGCTTCGCGGAGATACTTGTTCCACAACTTTGGTGTTAGTTTATCGTGCGGTTCGTTCAGTATCTCGAAATAAACATCGCTCGGCGCGTCCTTATAACGCGAAGAGATTTGCTTCCAGATCTTTAGAAAACGTTCTTTATTGCCTACGGGTTCGCGGCCCATTTCTAAGAACTCGTGAAAATCGAGCACCACCGCCAGACGGTTGGCACGCGCCTGCTTGACGGCCCAGTCGAGTGTCTTCCAGTAGCTCTCGTCAAGCGTACCGTCCGCCCGCGCATCTCGAAAGGGATGCAACACGATGCGAACATGATCGAAACCCGCGTCACGAATCTGTTTGAAATGCTCTGCACGAAAACGGGAGTCGGACCACGATTTCCAAATGGGATCATAGCCCAGAATATTTACACCGCGACCTAGACGTATATTCTGTTCATGCGCAAAGCCCTTTGCCGACGATTGCTTGAACGACTTTGCGTCGTCAGCCAAGACGGGTGCATTCATTGAGATTCCGAAGAGCACCAAGAAAAGCATTAAGCACGGAATAATCCAATGCTCTTGCCAGTTACTTTCACCAATAGTCTTCATGGGGTCTGCCTCTGATATCAATTATCCCCAATCTCCGTCCCGCGTTGTTTTACGAGTTGCATCCGCTACAGCCAAACGCTACTCTCGACAATAGTATTGGTATGCCCTCTTATAAAAATATATCTCATGACGGGCCAATGCCTGAAAATTCAATGAAACACAGACAAACTGGAAATGATAGCCCGTAAATGTTGGTTGAAAAGTGTGGAGTTTATGTAATATTTGAAACACGTGGCGCTCTTTTCTTGCACGCCCGGTGCACTGCTTTTCTACTGGCTCGTCACCCCGGGTGCTATCGGCTGCACCATCCGCCCACCGGTGCCCGGCTGGGTATAGATCGGTTGTGGGTAACCCGGCTGTGGGTAACCCGGTTGTGGGTAACCCGGCTGTGGGTAACCCGGTTGAACAGCCGGTGAGGGTTGGGTTGTGGACGGCGT
>CAZISU010000444.1:0-5577 GCA_964541935.1 uncultured Planctomycetaceae bacterium
AGTGTGTGAGATGATATGCGCAAACGTCGTCGTACCGGGTCGACCCAACACTCACCATTTCACTTCCCCAGATAAAAAGGAAAAACACAGCCTACGGCAGAAAAAACGCACATCTGCGTTAATCTCCAAACGTCGATTTCTTCCGCAAAATATGATGATAGTGCTGCGCGAACCGATGCGCCTCGTCGCGGACGTATTGTAGTAGGCGCAGCGCGTAACTGTGGCGGGAGAGGCGCAAGGGCTCTTCTAGGGTGGGGGCGTAGATTTCTTCTTCGCGTTTGGCAAGAGAGAGGACGGTGGGCGGGGTGATTTTGAGGTCTTCAAAGGCGGCCAGCGCGGCGTTTAGCTGGCCGCGGCCGCCGTCTATGAGCAGGATGTCGGGGAAGGTTTCTTCTTCGGCGTCCAGGTGGTGAAACCGTCGGGCGACTACCTCGTGGATGCTGCCGAAATCGTCTACGCCTTCGGACAGCCGGATTTTGAAACGCCGGTAGCCGGGCTTGAAGGGGTAGCCGTCGATGAACTTTACGACCGAGGCCACGGTATCGAGGCCGCCGAGGTGGGCGATATCGATGCCTTCGATGGTTCTGGGACGTTCTTTTAGGTGCAATACTTTTTGCAACCCCACGAGGCCCTTTTGCGGGTCGACGTGGAAGGCTTCGGGCTGGACGTGGATGTCCAGATCTCCGCGTCGGTCGAGTGATTCGAGCAACTCGATTTCGTCGCGGAGTTCGGCCGCCTCTTCGTATTGCAGCGCTTTGGCGGCTGCGGCCATATCGCGTCGCATCTCGCCGATGAGCATTTTCTTGTTGCCGTCCAGGAAGCTCATCAGCCGGCGGATGGATTTGCGGTAGTCTTCTTTGGAGATCCGCCGGTTGCAGGGGGCCGTGCATTGGTTGATCGAGGCCAGCAGACATGGTCGATACCACTGCCAGCGCTCGTCGGCCTCGTGGATGTCGAGCGTGCATGTGCGGAACTTGAAGATCTTTTGCAGGACGGAGATGGCGGCGTGCAGGTCGCCGGAACTGGGGAAGGGTCCGTAGAGCTTGCTGCCGCGCGGGCGTGGCTCGCGGGTGGCGTAAATCCGCGGGAATTCGTCGCGGGTGGTGATTTCGATGTAGGGGAACGTCTTGCTGTCGCGGAGATCCTTGTTGTACTTGGGAAGGATGTCCTTAATGAGACGCGCTTCGAGCAGCAGCGCGTCGATTTCGCTCTCGGTTTGAATGAACTCGATGTCGCGAATGTCGCGGACCAACAGGGCCGTGCGTTGCTCTTCGGCGGCCGCGCGGAGGAAGTAGCTGCCGGCGCGGCTGCGGAGGTCTTTGGCCTTGCCCACGTAGATTACGCGGGCGGCGGCGTCTTTCATGATGTAGACGCCCGGCGCGTGGGGGAAGGAGCGTACCTTTTCGGCCGCGAGTGAGTTGTCGCCGGGGTCGGGGGTCGAGGTGTCTGGTTGGGGAGTTTCGCCCATGGGAACGTCGCTGTGTTGCAGTGGGTAGCAGTCCGTTGAAAAAGTCGATGGCGGGATATTTGTTAGCCGAGCCGCTTGCGGCCGTCTATAAAGCTCTGATTTTCAGCGTGTTTCAAGCGGCCACAAGCGGCTCGGCTAACAAGATCAATACCGAAAGTAGTTTTTCAACGGACTGGTAGGGGACACTGTATTATACGACGGATGTGGAGGGGGGACAGAGGGGGGTAGGTGGCGCGTACGTTTAGCGCAGATGCCTCGTGCCTCGAATTTCAACTACATCAGGGCCGAGTCGGCATACGAAAGGCGGATGACTCGGGGTTTGACGAGTTGGTCGAAGTCGTGGTACGACATCTGGATAAGTTCGGTGTGCGTGCCGGCGTTGAAGGCAATTTGGCTTTCCTGCGTGAGCCGTTCCGAGACGAAGACTTCCATGCCGAAGAGGTTGCCAAACGGTGGCATGGCGCCCAATTCGCACTCGGGGAAGCGGTCGCGGAACTCGGCTTCGGATGCGAGTTCGACATTTTGGGTGCCGATCGCGTCGCGTATGAAATCCAAAACGACCATGTCCGAGGCCGGCAGCACAATCATGACCATCTCGTCGTTGACCTTGGCGATCACGGTCTTGGCGATATCGTTGCCCGATATGTGCGACGCGTGGGCCGTTTCCTGGGCCGTATAGGCTGGCGAGTGGTCGATTGTGGTGTAGGAAATGCCGTGGTTGTCCAGGCACTGTTTGAGTCTTTGCGAAGGCATTGTTTTTCCCTTTCTACTTGTATGGGTGTGTACTGTATGGGCGTACAATGGCTGCTGGCCTATTAATTCTACGTTGTGGCGGGCGGGTTTCGGCATTGCATTTACCGCTGGTGGGGCCACTCGGCAAAGGTTGCCCGGTTTCGGGCTGGAAAGCCGGCATTTGGGATTCATGAAAAATTTCGTGGAGAGATAAACCTCAGCCTGCGTCTTTTCTTCAATATCGCCGCCCGCATCCCTTCCCGGGGCCTTAGTTTGACTTAGAATAGTTATGATAGAATGCATGGCAGGCGATGCTGCGCGATTGTGTGCCGGTTTGTATAAATGGTACGACCGTCAGATTCCGCATAGGTTGAACATGGCGGACGTTGCGTTGCGTAGTCCAAGGGGCCAGAGAGAGAAACACACGCGGTTGCCAAAGCGATGAAAATCAGTTCCATCCCACAGATCTACCGCAACCTCAATCGCTGGGGCGAGATATTCTCGGTGTTGAGCAAGTACGAGCTGGCCAACTGGATCGGTCGGCTGGGGCCGGATTTCGCCAAGGACTTTCTCAAGGCGCGTGGCGGGGCGGCCATTGCCAGACTTTCTTGGGAAACCCGCGTGCGGATGGCTTTGCTGGAATTGGGGCCGACGTTTATTAAGTTGGGGCAGATTCTCAGTACGCGTCCCGACCTGATCGGCGCGCGGCTGGCAAAGGAGTTGCAAGAGCTTCAGTCCAACGTGCCGGCCGATGAGCCCGAGATCGCGCGGCGGATCATTTCCGAAGAGCTGGGCCAGAGTATCGACGAGGTTTTTGCCGAGTTTACGGACGTGGCCCTGGCGTCGGCCTCCATCGGCCAGGTTCACGAAGCACGTTTGCACTCGGGCGAGAGAGTTGTGGTCAAGGTTCTGCACGACAATATCGAAAAAACGATTGCCGTGGATATGGAGATCCTGGCCGGTCTGGCGCAACTGGCGGATCGCGTGCCCGAGTTTCGTGGTTTCCGGCCGCAACTGGCGGTGGCCGAGTTCCGTCGCGCCATCGAGCGCGAACTGGACTTCCGCCGCGAGTTGCAGAACATGGAGGAGTTTACACGCAATTTCGGCAAGAATCCCAAGATCCGAATTCCGCGGGCGCATCGCGAGTTTTCCTCCAGACGTGTTCTGACGATGGAGTTTCTCGATGGTTTGAAAATCAGCGACCCGGATAAACTCGATGCTTCGGGCTTCGACCGCGAGGAACTGGCCCGTACCGGGGCCAACTTGTATCTGGACATGATGTTCACTTACGGGCTTTACCACGCCGACCCGCATCCCGGTAATATTATCGCCGTGGGTGACGGTGTGATCGGCTTGCTGGATTTCGGCATGGTGGGCCGCATGAGCGAAGAGCTGCAAGAGAACATCGCCGACATGCTGATGGCCATGGTGGGTAACGATCCTGATCAGTTGACGGCCATAATCACCCGCATCGGCACGGTTCCGCTGGACTTGGACTACGGCTCGCTGAGCCTTGAGGTGGCGGATTTTGTGGGCCACTATGGCAGCATGCCGCTGGAGCAGTTCGACTTGAGCGGTGCTTTGACAGAGATGACCGAGATCATCCGCCGTTACAGCATTCTGTTGCCGGCGGGCACGGCGCTTTTGCTGAAGGTTCTGATTACGGTCGAGGGCAGCGCGCGGCTCTTGAGCCCGTCGTTCAGTCTGGTGGAAGTTATTACGCCCTATCAGAAGAAGATGATCTGGCGTCGTCTTTCGCCTGGGCGTCGTTTTAAGAAGCTGCAACGGCTATACGGCGAGGTGGAACATCTGGTCGAAGTTTTGCCGCGTGGGATTCTGAATATTCTTCAGCAGGTCGAAAGCGGTAAGTTCGACGTACACCTGGACCATCGCGGGCTGGAGCCGTCGGTTAACCGGCTGGTTTTGGGGATGCTGGCCAGCGCGCTGTTTTTGGGTGCTTCGCTGATGCTAAGTCGCGAGGTGCCACCGCTTTTGGGGGCAATGTCCGTACCCGGTGTGATTGCCGGCGGGTTCAGCATCGCTTTGGGGATGCGTCTGTGGCGTGCGATTAGCAAATCGGGGCATCTTGACCGTAAGAAGTGATGCCGGCTTCACTTATTTTCAACCGCGGCCGACGAGCGGCGTTTGCCCAGGCACTCGTCCAGAACTCTTTTGACGCGGCGGTCGAGGTCCTCTAGACGTTGTAGGACGTCGTTTTGTCGGGCGTCGAGTTCACCAAGAAGTTGAAAATGCGAGATCTGATTTTCCACGATGATTCCTCTGGATGGGCATAAAAACGTCGGTTTGAAGGGGATCGGCAATTCCGGCTTCCTTCGCCAGTCGAGTTGTGGGGATGGATTGTTGGGGAAAATAGGCGCACAAAGCGGGTAGAATCTGCGTAATACATTCCGATCGCATAAAAAGGGCAAATTTCCAGAAGGTTATATGCTCACCGTCCGAATTAGGTGTAATACGCGCGGTGTGCTGCGCTATGATGGTTGGCGTTTTTTTAGAAAAAGCCGACAAAAGCGATTGGAATGACTGGACAAAATTAAAATTGGCCGCTAAAGTAACGGCTACCCCTTGACCATAGGGGATGGGTCGATACCGTACCCATGTCAGATAAGCGGTCGCCGTGGATGCCACCCGTGGGTGGTGTGACGGTGTTTTTTGCTAATAATTTTTGGATGTTTTTTGGCAGCATTGATCAAAAATGCGGTCAATGCGAAAGGAGTAGTGCGTGGTCAAGCTGACGTTGCGTGACAAGGAGTCTATTCAAGAGGCAGTGCGTCGTTTCCGTAAGCTGGTTGAACGAAGCGGCCTCAAAAAAGAGATGCGGCGAAGAGAGTTCTACGAGAAACCGAGCGAAACGAAGCGCCGTGCCCGTCTTCGCGCCGAACGCCGTTCCCGTCGTAACCGGATGCTGCAAGGCGTCTGATTTGGAATTGCGACATTCTTAGGGGTTGTCTTACACGATATTTTCCGTGGCTGTTGGGTTGTGCGCGCAGAGTGTATGACGTGTGATCGCGCTCGCTATTTTCTTGAATAATCGTAGGCCGGGTTGTATCCCGGCATTTGCGGTGTCAGCTCCACCGCCGGGTTATAACCCGGCCTACGACGCACGTCGGTTTCTCAACAGATTGTAATGTGGGTTTCTGCGTCAGTGTTGTCGTTGCCCCGCTGGACAGAAATGATTCGTGGATTGAACGCACTGTAATCATGGGACCACCAGTCACAATGACCGGAAGGTCGTTAAATCTCGCCTTCGTTTCAGAAGCAGTCCAGCCGGTTATCTGCCGCACTAGCTTGAATATCGTCGGGACGTTAGTGTAACATTTGTTCTGTAAAAAGAAATCAAGGCCGTGCCGGCTCTGCGT
>CAZISU010000445.1:0-5562 GCA_964541935.1 uncultured Planctomycetaceae bacterium
GAAAATAGCGAGGCTATCGGCACGTCGCAGTTGTAGGGTGTAAAACTACGGCTGCTCCTCTGCCGTAGTGTGTGAGATGATCTGCGCAAGCGTCGCCGTACCGGGTCGACCCAACACTCACCATTTTACTCCCCAACAAACAAAAAATAAAAAAGCCCCGGGAGAGAAAAGGCCGAAAGCACGAAAACACAAATATTTCTGAACTTAAAAAAATTAGTGCTAATTAGCGAAGATTAGTGTTCCAGCCTTCTGCGGCTGAGTATAACTATTTTTCGCTAGCCGGTAGTCGTTCAGTTCCTAATTCTTGTTTCTTAATTCATTCCTCATTCCTCATTACCCACCCAACCCTTCTCTCCCACACAAAGCCACCCGGAAAATGTTCGCCTTCCGCTAACAAATCTTTCTCTCCGCACGCTCCCGTCACCTATATTTCAGAAACTACCCCGCCGGTTACGACCTTTCGCTGTTGCGATGAAAAGGTGCGATAATTGGCCGTTACTTGCGCGAAGGAGAATGTGAAATGAGTACTGGATCACTTGACCTGCAAACCAACCTCGACATCGGTGGCCTCGGCGAGTTCCATAAGAATTGGGGATGGCTGTTCGCCTTGGGCATCTGCATGATCGTATTGGGCATCGCCGCGATTTGCCTGCCCATCGTCGCTACGCTGGCCATCGAGATCGTCATCGGCTGGCTCCTGATCGTGGGCGGAATCATCCACGCCATCAATGCCTTTTCGGCCAAGCAGTGGGGCGGAAGCATAATGAACATCCTGGCCGCCATCCTCTACGTGGTGGTCGGAATCCTCTTGCTGGCCCATCCCGTGGCCGGCGCGCTAACACTGACCCTTATTCTGGCTGCCTTCTTCCTCGTCGAAGGTGTTTTCAAAATCATCATGGCCTTCCAGATGCGAGCCATGTCCAACTGGGGTTGGATGTTTGTCAGCGGCCTCATCGCTCTGGCCTTGGGCGCGATGATCTGGATCGGTTGGCCCGCCACGGCCGCCTGGGTAATCGGCCTGCTGGTCGGAATCGACCTCATCTTCGGCGGATGGGCCATGCTGTTTATCGCGCTGTCAGCGAAAAGCACCACACCGACCGCCGTAGCATAGAACCTCTGTTACCCCCTTATAATGCAACAAGGGCCGCCCTTATCGAGCGGCCCTTGTTTTTGCGCGGGTTGATAAAACGCTTAGCGTTTACGTCGAATCAGCACTAATGCCAGGCCGCTCACAAGCAGCAGGACAGTGCCCGGTTCGGGAATGCTGGACATCGGCGTGCCACTCTGCCAGTTCGCGGCAAGAAGCGTCGCGTCCGCTTGGTCCACAACGCCGTCGCCGGTGAAGTCGCCGTCTTTCCAGGCAGCGCCGGACATCAGCCAGTTATCGGCCAGAACCTCGGCGTCGTCATCGTCCACTATGCCGTCAAAATTGGCATCGCCGGGGATGGCATTGTTCTCGGTGATAAATAGTGATGTCAAAGTGTAGTCGTCAGCGTTCTTCAGGCCGGTCACCGTGAAGTAATCGCCAAAGGTCTCGCCGTCGAGGCCGCTCAAGCCGAGAGCCTGTAAGATGCCATTATCCCAAAGGTCCTCATAGGAGAGGAGTGCTTGAGGATCGCTGCCGCCTATGAGGCTGCTCGTCCAATTGAGCGATGAGTCCATCACCGGCGCGATGATGCCGTCGTCGACGGTAAACGTGCCGCCTCCCGTGAAGTTAATGGCGTACGTTTCGCCGTTGGGCGCGCCGGCGTCCGAGTCGTAATTGTAGGTGAAGACCAGATCCTGAAGGCAGAGCAATTTGCCGTCATTGTCTTGCACGTAATTGTCTCCGCCCGTGAGATCCACGCTACCACCGTCGATCGTCATCGTTATCTCGAGTCCAGCAGAGCTGTCGCTGGGGCAACCGAACCAGACTTGGCCGTCGTTCACTAAACTACCGTATTTGCTGATATTGATTTCCATCTTTTGATCGGTGTACGCGCCCCACGTTCCAAGTATCAGGACGCCGCCGGACTGGGCGCCGCCGCCAAAACCTCGACGGTACGTCGCGCCGTCTGTAATGTTAATTGCCTCGCCGTTCCACCGCGTCCAAGAGCCGTCGGGGCTACCCGCGTCGGTCGAGTCCATTTGCAGCGTAGCGGCGCCGGACAAGTTCAGCGTGCCCGCCTTCTCGAACCGGAAGTCACCATTGGCGGTCGTATTATACGTCACCGTGCCCGAAGTGATGAAGACATCGATCCCTTGTTCGGCGCTCGTGCCGAACTGGGAACCATGGGTCCGGCCCGTTACTTGGAGTGCGGTCTGTCCGCTGGTCCCACCGGCGGTCCAATTGGCGCTATTCCACATGCCGTCTCCGCCATCCCAAGTAATGGGCGCGGTAGTCGCGGTCGGCACCGTCGACGTGATCGTATAGTTCGTCGAGCCGGAGGTTCCGCTGACCGTGAAGTACTTGCTGAATATCCCGGAATTACCGGAGACGCCGCGGGCCTGCAGGATGCCGGCGTCGGAAAGATCCGAATACGAGAGCAGCGTGTTGGCATTCCCCACGCCAGTGACGTTTGTAGTCCAGGTACCGTCCACGTCCCCGTTTTGGATAGGCGCGATGATACCGTTGTCGGTGGTCAACGTGCCGGCTCCCTTGAAGTTTACGGAGTACTTTTCGCCCTTGAGCGCTGTTCCATCGTGACCGTAGCAGAAGGCCAGATCCTGGGCGATTAACAATTGGCCGTCATTGTCAATCGTGGCATTGGCACCGCCCGTGAGATCCACACTCCCACCACCGGTGATCGTCATCGTTGCCTCGATTGGGTCGTTGTCGTCGGGCGCGCCGAACCAGACTTGGCCGTCGTTCTGGAAACTACCGCCGTTGCTGATATTCACCGCGATCTTTTGACCGTCGTACGCCCCCCACGATCCCAACATCATGGGGCCGCCGGTCACGGCGCCGGCACTAACACCTCGACGGAACGTCGCGTTGTCAATGTTAAGTGCGTCGCCGTCGAACTCCGTCCAATAGTCGTCGGAGTCCATTTGCAGCGTAGCGCCGCCGGACAAGTTCATCGTGCCCCCACCCCTGTAATTCCAGTCACCATATGTGTTCGGGTCATACGTTACTGTGCCCGAAGTGATGTAAACGTCGCTTAAATTCCGAACTCCGTTAGTTCGGCCGTCGAAGACCGCGCTTGCGGTCTGTCCGCTATCCCAGTTGGCGCTATTCCAGTTGGCGGTTACTCCATCCCAAATAACGTCGTCCGCGTCGGCGGTCCCAGACGTTAGGAGTGCGGTTCCAAGCACCGCAACTCCAACACACAGAAATCGTTTCATCTTGCTCATTCCTCGCATGACATCTCCCTCTCAATCGCTTTGGTGAACGTATCAGAAAAACCAACACCGCTTATAATGAGTGTTCTAGCGGGATAAGTCAAGTATTTTGTGAGATATATTCCTATTAATACACGACCTAAAGGACTAACACCCACTGTTTTAACTAGCCTGCCCCCTCCAAGAAACCTAACTAGAATTTAGAAATCATTCACCTAGACACAACGGCGACTGCTATGAATACCATCACAGCTATAGCCGCATGAAAGAATGATGAGCTAGTCAAGAAACCAACAAAGGCCGTCCTCATCGGGCGGCCCTTGTTTTATATGAGTTTTGACCGAAGCAGCAACAGCTTACCTACTGCCTGGGCTCGAGCCGTTTAACCGCATCGATCGCGGCAGAGAGGACCGGATCGCTGTCGTTGCCCGCATTTCCGGCCTGGGTGCTTGCACCCCCGATGGGTCTGACATCGGCAACAGCCTTGGCCACCGTTTGCACATTCACGTCCGGCTTCACGCCTACCAGTGAGTAGGGCTGCCCGTTAGGCGAATAGAACTTGGCAGTCGTCAGCCGCATTCCCGCCATACTGCCGTGCAAGGGGAAGATGCCCTGCACGGAACCTTTCCCATAGCTCTGATGCCCCACGATGGTGCCGCGGCGGTGGTCGCGGATCGCTCCCGCGAAAATTTCCGCCGCGCTGGCGCTATCCTTGTCGATCATTACCGCCAGTGGCACGCGCCATGTGCCCGGTACGTGTGCGGAATAGGTAAAGCCCTCGCGTACATCACGTCCGCGGGTTGAGACGATTACACCCCGCTCGACAAAGCGGTCGACGGCTTCGACCGACGTCACCAGCAGCCCGCCTGGATTGCCGCGCAAGTCGACAATCAACCCGCCTCTCATGCCCTGACGATATAGCTTCCGCAAAGCATCGTCCAGATCCTTGCAAGTGGTCTTCTGGAAGCAGGTCAGCCGCAAATAGCCGATCCCATTCTTACGGTCGACGATTCGCACCTGGTCGACGCTGGGCACCTCCACCCGCTCGCGACGCACGTTCAAGCGTCGCGTCGATCCGTTGTCGGCCAGATCCAATTGCACGAGCGTATCTACCTTGCCCTGCAAGAGATTAGCCGCCTCGTCGGTCGACATATCGGCCACCGACTGGCCGTTCACGGCCAGAATCCGGTCGCCGTCTCGAATGCCCGCCTTTTGGGCAGGGCTGCCGGAAATCACTCGCACTATCACAAGCGCTTTGTCTTCCATCCGCAACTCGATACCCAGCCCCACGAAGTTGCCTTCGATCTGCGAATACACCTCGGCCAACTGGTCGGGCGTCAAATAGGCCGAATACACGTCCAGCGAATTGGTCGCTCCACACAGATACTCCAGCACCACGCTCGTGGGCGAAATTCCCAAGCGGCGATGGGCCATTCCGGCCGCAATCGACACTGCCTCGCGAGCATTGTTGTAGTTGCCGATAACCATCGGGCCCAATTCGCGACGCAACTCGCGGCGAAAATTGTCGATCGTCTTTCGCTCGGCGTGCGGAATGTGGCGCGATATATAGGCCGGCTCGCTCAAGGCTACCTCGAAACCGTTGCTTCCTCGTTCCACCAACTCTTTCCACTGCGGCTTCGCCACATAGTGGGTCTGTACCTTCAGCAATACTTCCGTATACAGCTCCAAGGCCTGCTCGAACGAGAGCCGATTGACCGCGTCGCGAAAACTCGCATCGCCATAGCGACGACGCAAGTCGTAGTGCATGCGCGAGAAATCGAACCGACAACGCAGGCTGTTATCGTCGGGAAAGGTGCGGATGGCCTCTTCGTAGTGCGAAAGCGCCTCGCCCCAGCGATCCTCGATCTCTAGTCGACGTCCCCGGCTCAGCAAATCGCCGATCTTGGCAGCCCGATCCGAAACCATACCGTCCGGCAACGGTGCCGCGGTATTCGTTATGGCAACATCGGTAATGGTTGAGCGAGCGTAGGAGCCTTCGCCAAAGGCACCTCGACACAAGGCGGCGGTCAAAAGTACCGCAAACCACCCAGTACTCACGATTAGTAGAAGCCTTCTTCGCATCGCGTTTTCCATCACGGGGCAGGAGCATTGTCATGCAGGTTTTCCATACCTGCGCCAGGAAGGCGGGACCGCAACATGAATCTTGATAGTCACATTACGGGCCACGAAGGAATATAGGTCACGATTCGCGCAGGGTCAAAAATTCAAACGCTTTTTTTA
>CAZISU010000446.1:0-5562 GCA_964541935.1 uncultured Planctomycetaceae bacterium
TCGACAACCGTCGGGGTGCCAGCCGTTTTCAAACGGAGGCCGCTCGCTGGCAACACACGGCAGCTCGCAGGGCCTATTCTCCGAAGCTCACCAACGTCACTTCGTACAACTTCTTGTCGGACTCGCCGGCTCTGAAGACGAGTATTCCGGGAATTCCCTTGGCGGCCTTCGCTGTTCCCGTGGCCCAGGACGAATTCGCCGTGACTTCAACCATGGTGACGATGCCACTCTACACGGGTGGGCAGATCAAGTACGCGGTTGATGCGGCAGCATCGCAGATCAATGCCGAGGAGCACGGTGAGACACAGACCGCCTTGGATATCAAGATTGACGTCGTGACGGCTTACACCACCGTCCTGCGACTACAGCAGGCGGTGGAAGTAGCAGAAGCCAATGTGAAGAGTCTCGAAGACCATACTCGTGTGGTTGGAAATCTGCTGCGACAAGGACTAGTCGCAAAAAACGACCTGCTGGCTGTCCAGGTGTCGCTGGCAGATGCCAGCCAGCGGGCGCTTCAGACACGCAACGGCCTCGATATTGCTCGGGCGACGTACAATCGGTTGCTCGGCCGTCACCAGACAGATCCCGTGGAACTAGAGGAAGTCGAGGTTCAACGGATGGAAGACGACTTGGATCATCTAATCGCTATAGCCATGAGCACACGGCCAGAACTTGCGCGTCTCTCGGCACAGACAAATGCGTTGCAGTGTAAGGCTCAGAGCGTGCGCGCCAATACAAAACCAAAGCTCGGTGTGAGCGGCGGTTTTACCTATATGGAAAACCGCTATCTCGTTCCCGAAGGATATGGGTCATTGACATTCGGCCTCGAATGGACACCCTACGACGGCGGCATGTCACGTGCCAAGAGCAACTCCCTGCTGCAGCAGGCCAATGCCCTCGCTAAGCTTCGTGCTGATGCCACAACGCGCATCGCGCTGCAAGTACGCAAGATTTGGTTGGATACCCACGAAACCCGGCAGCGCATCGAGGTGACCAGCAAGGCTATCGATCAGGCAGAAGAGAATGTTAGGGTGACAAGAAGTCGCTATGAAAAAGGCCAGGGCACGAATACTGAAGTACTCGACGCCGAAACGCTTCGCACGCGGACTCGCAGCAATTACTTCAATGCCGTCTACGATGCAGTTTTAGCTGTATTTCGTCTCCGGAGAGCTGTGGGAACTCTGTAAGACTTCGCATATACAAAAAGGATTCCACTCTCTCCCAAGGATGATTTTGCGTTAGACACCGGGACGGTCGGTTTGCCTGAGACTATCCATCCTGCAAGACTGGCTCTGAAGCGGAAAATGGGGCAAACGGTGCGGAAGTCAGGGTAAGTTGTGAACGCCTGTTGAAAAGTATGACACTCTAGAAACTAACCCCGCAGTTTTTCTGTCTAACGAACGTAGTCGGCATTGATAAGGTAAGGAGACCCACCCAACGGCTTGGCGGCCTCGGCCTTGTCAACGCTCAGTTTTCCACCAACGTGCACCAATTGCGTGCGGTAGTTGATCTGCAGGTCGCCTTCAAGCTTGACAGAGATCATTTGCGTCGATTTCAACAGGCTTGAGCAGAACTTGCAGTGGCTTTGCGATGGTACAAGCATGAACTGTCTCAGGCCGATCGTCTGCCGCCCGGGATAAAGATATCCCTTGATGAAAATCCGCTTCTTTTCCATGGCCGTTTCGTCGAACTGCAGGTCGAGAATATCCTGCGGCACCACCTCGCCTTTATTATCCGGATTGGGCTGCATTTGGGTGAACGTCACGCGGGTATAGCCGATAGGTACCTCGGCGCCGGCTACGAAGACCACGTAGGCTGCACCGCATGTCCAAAGCGCGACGGCTGAGAGAATGCCGACGATGGCCAACTTATTGCCGGTATACTGGCCAGGCCGACGAGTCATTTGCCCCAGGGCAATCCACCCGCACACGATTGCGATGATAGGAATAAAAAAAAGGAACCAGGAGAACATCGTCAAAAACGACAGAACCCCCAATGCCAGGCTGGTGACCGCAAACGGATTTACGGTTCGATAGCTGACCGGGCCTTCGTACTCTTCGTCATCGTAGTAGTCGTCGGCAACCACCTGGGAGTATTGGGTGTTTTGTTCACATTGCGGCGAACCGGCAAACGTACTGCCTTTGTCAAACGTCTGGTTTGCATCAGATAGCCCTGTTTCATTGGTCATGTAACGATCTCACTACAAGCAGTGTGTCAATCTAGCTAAGGTTTTATTGCCCTGCAGCCAACGACTTAGCCACGTCGGTGCTATAGGCCGACATGGCTGGCAGATAGCCGACGAGCGTGGCCAGGACCAACAGGCCTGGGATCAAAATCAGTTCTTGCCATTGGAATTGAAACGCGCCTACGATCACGCCCGTCTGTTCGGCAATAGTGGGCGCGAGGACACCAACCAGCGCATGACCTACCGCTAGGCCGAACAGCCCGCCGCCGAGCGAGAGCATGATCGACTCCAATAAAATGATAGTGCCCACGGTAACGCGGCTGGCGCCCAGGGCACGCATCACGGCGATTTCATGTCGCCGATCGCTCATTGAGTTATATATACTAACCAAAATACCCACGCCAGCCACTACCACTACCAGCACGGCCAATATCAACAGCAACAACTGCACGTTGCCCACGATGCCGTCGAACAGTTCGGTAATCACGCGGGTGGGCATCACCGCTTGGGCAACCTCTTCACCGTTGACCACGTCGGGCAAAACCATGGCCAGCTTCGGCTTCGACATATCGGTACAGATCAAAATGGCCGTAATCTCTTTATCTTTGTCGGCTGTTTCGTAGTGATGCACGTTACCACCAGGGCCGTAGGCATGCTCACCCAAGTCCGGCATTATTGTGTTCACGGGAGTATTTTTATGGGCATCCGCCGTCTCGTATTTTTTCTTCTGAAACTTGTCGTCGACCTTGCGTTTGCTCATGAAATTCTCGGTCGAGGCCGGTCCTCCGCTGTGACATGGGAAGCGGAAGAAGCCTTCCATGTTCATGAAAATGGCACCATCATTGGGTGTGCCGGTGTGCTTCAACACGCCCACTATTTTGATCGGTTGGTGATGATTGTTATCACCGGTTGCATTTCCCGTGTTCCCGTTCTGACCGATGGCCTCCACGCTGCCAGGGTGCACCGGTCGAAACGTGCTGCCCACGCCCAGGCCGGTCCTCTTTGACGCCACCGATCCAATCACGGCCGTGAAGGGTTCGTCCATGCGAAAGTTTTCGCCATCGGCGAACTCGTATTGCTGATCACCCATATAGGTCAGATCCTCGAACATGTTGGGCGTGGTGGCCACCACCTGGCAGTCCTTGTAGGCGTGGCCCATGCAGACCGGGATGGCCGCCTCTACGGCGTTGGCGAACCGCCCGTCGGTGAATTCGCGATAATAGCTGTAGGGGATGTTCTCAATAGGCTCGCTCATGTGGAAGACCGTGTTCAGCACCAACTGCAGCTTGCCACCCTTGGCGCCCACGATCATGTCGTAGCCCTGTGAGCCGCGGCGGAACGACTGGTCGATCACGTTGTGGATCACTATCACTGAAACCACCAGTGCCACACCCAGGCCCATGTCAAAGGCCGTAAGCGCCGATGCCAGGGCCCGTTGCTGAATGCTACGCCATGCGATTTTCCAAAGGCTCATTTTATCTCCACCGCACGATTAATATGTTCCAGGTTGTCAATGCGTTCGAACTGTTCGGCCACCTCGGGCGTATGCGTTACCACGATCAGTGACACTTCTTCTTCACGGCAGGTGTCGCGCAAGAGATCAACCACCTGTTGCTGGTGGCCCGAGTCGACGTTGGCCGTGGGCTCGTCGGCCAGAAGAAGATTGGGCGCGTTGGCCAACGCGCGGGCCACCGACACCCGCTGCTGTTCGCCCACCGACATCTGCGAGGGCCGGTGCGTCATCCGGTGCGAGAGCCCCACGCGGTCGAGCAGATGCTTGGCCCGATCTTTACGAATCCGCTTCCGCGCGAACCGCATGCCCAGCATCACGTTCTCCAGTGCCGAGAAGCCCGAGAGCAGGTTGAAGGTCTGAAAGACGTAGCCGATATGCTCAGCGCGAAAACGGTCGCACTCGGCCTCGGTAAAGAGCGTGATGTCCCATTCGCCGACCTTCACTCCGCCCGAATCGGGTCGGCTGATGCCCGAGACCACATACAACAACGTCGACTTGCCGCAGCCACTACGGCCCACCAGGGCCATCTGCTCGCCCTTGTCGAGGCGAAAGTCGGGGATATCCAGAATCGGCAGTTTCCCGCCGCCAGGCTCGTCGAATGACTTCTTAATTTTGGTTAAATACAACATTGACTGTCCACCTAGCTGGGCAAATCGACTACTTCAATCTCGTTCACTACCTGTGACATGCCATCAATCCGAAGAACCGCTTCCTGGGCAAGTTGCTTGTGATAGTAGCAATGAACCCGACCTCGCAGGAGAACTGCTCCATGTTCGCACTCAAACGACACGGTTCTGATACTGGCATAGGGACTCCTTCTCAGGTGGCGTACAGCCGCCAGGGAAACCTCCCGAGAATTCACGACCATGCGTTTTCTCCTTAGCGAGGTGTATAAGGCTGAAGCCCATATGGAAACTTCGCCAATACCATTTGGTTAGTGACTATCAGAAATAGATTTAAGCAAGACGTGTGCCAAAACGGAAAAAATCGTGGGCTCAGCCGTAAGGTGCTTAACATGAGGGAGATATGTCGAAAAGGGCAACACCAGTTGAAGAAATCGCTCTCGCAAAATGAGAGAGTACAGGTGCCTGACGATTGCAAAACGCTCTAGGTGCTCTTTTCCTGGCTGAGCCTGCGGTAGAGCGTGGCAGGACTAATCTCCAGGATCTTGGCCGCTTCGGTTCGATTCCCGCTGGTCATTTCCAGAACCCGCTGAATATGTGCCCATTCAACCTGAGCCAGAGAACGCCCAGAAGAGATCGCATCTTGCTGGGGCCTAGGGGCCCGGCCGATTTGCGAGGGAATGTGTTCTGGCAGAATAACGTCATCGCGGCAAAGAACGGCCGCGTGTTCGATGGCGTTCTCCAATTCCCGGATGTTCCCTGGCCATGAGTATTCCAACAGACAGTCAAGGCATGTGGCATCAATCCTTAGTTCCGGTAGCCCGAGTCGGCTGGAGCATTTCCTGACAAAGTGCCTGGTGAGCGGGAGAATGTCTTCCGGCCGCTCACGTAGTGGGGGTACCTCGATATGGATGACATCAAGGCGGTAATAGAGATCTTCGCGGAATTCGCCGTCCGTGACCGCCTGTTTTATATCACGATTGGTAGCGGCGATCACACGAATATCCACCTTGCGCGGGCGGGTCTCGCCAACACGCATAATCTCCTGCTCTTGCAGGACGCGAAGTAACTTCAACTGCACCGCCGGTGTTGTGTCGCCCATCTCATCGAGAAAGATCGTCCCCTTTTCAGCTTCTTCGAAGAGTCCGGGTTGGTCTTTGGTTGCGCCGGTGAACGCCCCCGCTTTATGGCCGAAGAGCGTGCTTTCTAGCAGGGTTTCCGGAAGTGCTGCGCAGTTAACC
>CAZISU010000447.1:0-5557 GCA_964541935.1 uncultured Planctomycetaceae bacterium
ATAGAACTGCGTGCCCTCTTCGATGCCCTCTAGGATTGGTGGTCGACGACGCACGAGCAACTCGTTCCAGCCCATGTGGGGCACGGAATACTCCGTGGGCAGTTCGAAGCGCACGCAGTCGCCACGTAACACACCGAGACCTTTGTGGGTGCCGTTTTCGTGGCTGGTTTCAAACAGAAGTTGCAGCCCTAGGCAGATGCCCAGGAACGGCCGGCCTGAATTGATGGCCCCCAGGACCGGTTCCACTAGGTTGCGTCGCTGTAGTTCGGCCATGGCGTCTTCGAAAGCGCCAACGCCCGGTAGAACGACCTTCGCTGCCCGATCGACTTCTTTCGGGTCGGCCGAAACGACGGCCTCGTGGCCCATTCGCTCGAACCCCTTCTGAACGCTGCGAAGATTGCCCATTCCGTAGTCTATAATAACGATCATTGTTGTATTTGCATGGATGTCAGGGAAGAAAA
This sequence comes from uncultured Planctomycetaceae bacterium, assembly GCA_964541935.1. Taxonomy (GTDB): domain Bacteria; phylum Planctomycetota; class Planctomycetia; order Pirellulales; family Thermoguttaceae; genus JAFGTN01. The sequence goes on from CAZISU010000447.1 coordinate 462, forward strand.
AGATGTCAGGCTTATTGTGTGACTTTTTCAGGATAGACAACAATTTCGACGCGTCGGTTCCGCTCTTTTCCTCCGAGGGGTGCGTTGGAGTAAGCTGGGTGGTTAGAACCGTGCGCCGCGACGAAAAGTTGCGTGGGGTTCATTCTAGCCTGTTGAACCAGAACATTGTAGACGGCCACGGCGCGGCCGGCCGAGAATTCGTGGTTATTTCGCCACTGCTGGTTGACCACGGGAGCGGAATCGGTGTGTCCCTCGATGCCAATGCGGTTATTCGGGTAATTTCTGGCGATTTCGGCCGCAACGCTGGTAATCAATTGATCGGCGCCGGGGCGGAGCCGAACAGTGTGGGGTTCGAAGACACGGCTGGCCGGCAGAACTATTCGCAGCACGTCTTCGTCTTTGCGAATGTCGACGCCCGGCACGGAGATGGCGACAAGCGGCTTCTGGTAGCTGCTATTAGGCTGAATCGTAACGCTTCCGCTACGTTTCATAGAAGCTTGCATGGTGTTGACCTGCTTGTCGCTCGCATCTTTCTCCTGGCGGGTCTTAGCCAGTTGTGTGGCGGTGCTGGTGAGCTGCTCGCGGACCGCCGAGAGTTGCTCTTCGACCACCTTGGTCCGCTGCCGAGATTGCGCTAAAAGCGCGCTGAGTTCCTGATTGTCGGAACCGAGAGTATTTGCGCGGCCCTGCAATTGCTCGTTCTGACGCGTTAAAGCCACTTGCTGTTGCTGAGATTTCTGTACCTGCCCCTGCAAAACACTCGAACTACCAGCGCAGCCGGATAGCACAAATATCGCCAAGCCGACGGGCAGCCAGGCAAGTGATTTGAAATGACGCGATATAGACTCCATAGCAAGGCACTCTGCGGCAAGCCATTGCATGAGAGCGTCTCCTGAGAGTGAAATAATGATGTACTGAAAGGGTGGCGAATCGTAGCAGGTCAGCCAGAGGGGGGCAAGGTCGGTTCGGCAACGTAATCACTGGAATTAGGCAATTATCACGCAATATAAACCATTTAGATACGCAAACTATAGATGCAATTACTGAGATCTAGTCAATGTTGCTAAGCTGGTCGCTATCCACGACTTGTTAAGAATGCTAGAATTGCTCGACATGTAACGCGAGAGTGGCGGAATTGGCAGACGCGCTGGATTTAGGATCCAGTGGTTAGTAACCGTGGGGGTTCGAATCCCCCCTTTCGCACTACTTACTACAAAAGGACTCGTGTCAATTTGATGCGAGTCCTTTTGTGCTACACTTTAGCGGTTACGCCATTCCAGAATGATTTGACGTGACTTTTGCACTGGCTGGGGCCTGGCTGACTGAGTGACCAGTGGGGATGGGGGTGAATTCGGTCGATTTATGGCGACTACGGGGCCAGAGTCGTTGATATCACGGGCATCATTAGTATCACGGGCGTCGTTGATATTCGGGTGTGAATTTTTAGCTGTTGGGATACGGAAAATCAGATTCGGCTGAGGACGAGGCAGACGCTCGGTGGCGGAGGCCAATTTCAGTGGCGAGCTGTTGGTTGGTTTCCACTTATCCGGGTTGCTGGGCAAGCTCGATGGCGAGGTGGCGGGTTGCTGCGGTGCCTGCCCATTGGATGCTAGCAATTGCTCGGGCGAGCCGACTGGGGTGGTTCTGATGGGTTCGAGTGCCGGACAGCCCTTCTCAACCCAGGCCAACCAGTTATTTTGCAGTTTTGCAAGGTTTTCGCAGCGATAGTGCCTGTTGATCGCTTGTGGCCAATTTTGGGTTTTCAGGCCATCGTCAACAAAGGCGATGAATTTTTGCCGTCCGCCTTGGCGAATGAGGAAATCGGCCAGAGTAAACCCCTGGGCGTAGAGCGGAAGCACGTCGGACGGGTACTCTGTCATGGCGAACATGCGGCTGAATGAGATCCCCCGCCCGCTGCGGAGGAACTTCTGCAGCATGCTGTAGTATTTTGTGCGTTCGCTGATATGCTCGACGCTTGTGGCGGCCCCTTCGTCGGCCCATCTTGGCAACGGACGACGGAAGCGGGTGGCCATTATCATGTGCGTTATTTCATGGGGTAGAACCGAATCGAGCAGACGCCGGTGCGAGCCCTGAATGTCCATCTTCCAACCGTAGACCTCGCCTCGGTCGAACATAAAGGTGGTTGCCCCGCCGGCACCGAGGTTTTGGCCCACGCGGACGTTCATGATACAGGGCGACGACCAGTTGGGCATGGCCTTGCCGAGCCAAACAACGGCCAGTTCTTGGCGGTATTTCTCGGCCGCTTGTCCGACTTCGGTAGCCAGACGTGCGTCGGGGGCAGTTACCACAAAATTCTTGGTTCGGTAGCTGGCGCCCATCGACACCAGCAATACGCTTGCAAGAACCGCAAAGCGGAAATATCGAGCATCCATGCTCATTTGCCTCAAGATTAAGGTTTTTGAAGAGTAAAATCGATCGCATCTTGCGTTTCGAAAGTGACGCACGTCGCTTAGTGCAAATCGCGGGCCAAATTGGCCCGCGGATCGTTTTACCCTCCACTCTACGCGCGAAAACTCTGGTATATATGTACTTGCGAGCCACGTCGGCCCGCAATGGTCATCCTGGTCGGATCATATGAGCGAGTCGGAAATTGAAAACTTTACAAAATCTAACCCATCGGCTCGAAAGCTCAAACCCCGATTTTCCCAAAACTAGGCAATTTGCGATACCTAGCGAAAGACAGGTGGGCGACAAAGAAGAACACCAATATTTCTTTCTTAGGAATACTAACCCGAAGCGCAAGCGAAGGGAGATGCGGCATTCACCCAGAATGCGATGAGTGCAATTAGAATGTCAGATGAGCGGATATTAGTGTTTCTAATTCATTTGATTGCGACATTGCGGAACATTAATTATTGTTCGCTCACTTGATCTCGCTCATGCAAGTTGTGCTAAAAAATACCGTGAAAGTTTTTAATATATGCCGAGACGTGATTGTTGTGTTGCTAATACTAGCTCGGCAGCCAGACATTTAATGAGCGGCTCAGCAATTCCCGCTCAGTTTGTGTAAGCGATTGTCGCGTCAAGGTTTCGGTCTTGTCGCTTTCGAGAAGCGGGGGCCGATTGGCCTCTGGTTACAAGTGGTTATGCTCGAGCCCATGCAGGATTTAGCTCTCACCCGTCGGTGTGAGTGCATCCGATATGGCTTTTCAGTCCGGAGGGTGTTCGCTATACATGTCTGAATAGGAACTGTCTTGAATTTCGCAGGGTGCGTCCGCAATGCATCATGGGAAAGAGCGTGTAGGTGGTGCGTCGCGGACGCAGCCTACTTTTCTATTTGACTGCCAAAAATGCCGCGATAGATATGCGCGGTCGGCCGCAGAGAGTGAAATCATTCGGAGACATACGGAGAAAAGATGAACGTGGCAACTAACGGCATTCTGCAAACATCGCTATACAACTTCAACGCGTCGGCCCAGCGGCTGGGTTTGGATCCCGGTATTCGCGAGAAAGTACGCACGCCCAAGGAAAAGATCGAGATCCGCGTCAACCCGGTTTTGCCGGACGGGAAATTGGTATTCGCCAAGGTTTTTGTGGTGATTCATAGTGACGCCTTGGGGCCGGCCAAGGGCGGCATTCGCATGACCCCGGACGTCACGCTCGACGACATCACCGGTCTCTCGATGGAGATGACCTGGAAGACCTCGGTTATCGGCGTTCCCTTCGGCGGAGGCAAGTCGGGCATTCAATACGACCCACGCTCGCTTTCGCCCAGGGCCAAGGAGGTCTTGATCCGGGCCTTTACGCGCGGCGCGCGGCGGCATTTGGGGCCGGAGATCTACGTGCCGGCTCCGGACATGGGCACCAACGAGGCCGACATGGGACACATTCGCGACTGCGTCTCCTATTCGGAAGGGCGGGCGATTACCAACGGGTGTTTTGTGACCGGCAAGCCGATTATCGCGGGCGGAATCTCCGGCCGCCGCGAGGCGACGGGCAAGGGCGTTGTGTACACGGTGCTTGCCATGTGCGAAAAGCTGGAACTCGATGTGAATAAAACCCGTGTGGCCGTGCAGGGGTTCGGCAACGTCGGATCGGTGGCCGCGCAAGAGATCGCCGCCGCCGGCGCGCAGGTGGTGGCCGTGGCCGATATTTCGGGCGCGGTGCATAATCCCGACGGGCTGGACGTGGCCGCGTTGATTGCACATTTCGAAGAGACCGGTTCGCTGTTAGGTTTCCCGGGCGCGAGTGAAATCAGCGGCCAGGAGTTCTTTGCAGTCGACTGCGATATCCTCATCCCAGCGGCGGCCGGTTCGCAGATTACACACGAGAACGCAGGCGACATCAAGGCCAAGATAATCGCCGAGGGTGCAAACGCGCCCACAACGCCCCAGGGCGACGAGATTCTCCGCGAGCGAGGCATTTTGGTCATACCCGATATCCTTTGCAACGCCGGCGGAGTGTTCGTCTCCTACTTAGAATACACACAAGAGACGCAACGCGAGCAGATGACCTTGGAGCAAGTAGAAACGCGGCTTGCCAAGCGAATGCGACAACGTTTCGACGAGATTTACGAGGTCGCCCAACATAAGGGCCAGGAAATGCGCGAGGCGGCCATGGACATGGCTGTCGAGCGAGTTGTGGAAGCGGTTTTTGCCCGCGGGCTGTTGCCGTAACTAATTGAGTCTGACCTGAACAACTCACGTCATTTTATCAAGAACACCCAGCACGATTTTGGCCAATTTCGGCTCGGCTTCGGCGGCAGTTGCCAAAATCTTATCAATTTCGGCCGGCTCCAAAGCGTCTGGCAGACACATGTCGGTCACGATCGATAGCCCCAACACCCGCAGCCCAGCATGCACGGCCACGATAACCTCGGGCACGGTCGACATGCCCACCACATCCGCTCCGATCATGCGCAGAAAACGGTATTCCGCCCGGGTTTCAAGGTTCGGGCCCGTTACGGCCACGTAGACACCCTTGTGCGCGGCGAAGTTCTCCTTGCGAGCGATCTCCAGCGACTGGTCGATTAATTCCGCATCATACGGCCGGCACATATCCGGGAATCGCGGCCCCAGCGAATCGTCGTTGACGCCAAACAGCGGGTTGCCGTTCATGAGGTTAATATGGTCTTC
>CAZISU010000448.1:0-5553 GCA_964541935.1 uncultured Planctomycetaceae bacterium
CCTCGCCTGGGCAAGTTGAAAATCGACGTGTCCGGCCTGCCCAAACGTGTTAAGGAACTGAACATATTCGACGCCGATGGCAAAACACTCGCCACGATGCCGGTCGACGCCAAGCGGAATGCCACGCACACATTCGCGGCCAACGTACCCCGCGACAGACGACCGTGGCGGCTGCACTTGCCGGCGCGACAGGCCACGGTCGAGATCGACGGCTTGACCCGCTGGGACAAAGGCGATCAATATCCAGACATGGCAATCTGGACCTGCGCCCCAACGTCCTTCTTCCCGCTGGCCGAATACCGTTGGCTGCTGTCTCCGTATCGCGAAACAGCGTATGCCCAAGCGGATTCCCCTGGCGAGCGGCAATTCACGCTTCACAACAATTAGCAGCAAAACGTAACGATCCGCCTGTTGCTCGAGTTTCCCCACGGAGACTGGCCGGCCAAACTTTCGAACGATTCGCTCGCGCTTCGGCCGCAAGAACGCCAACAGGTGACAGTTCGTTATCAAGCTCCGCCCAAAGGCGAAACCCGCTCTGTACACCTTCGCGCCACGCCGGACGAACATCCTGATTATTCGACCTATTCGACCTTGACCGTCAGCTCGCGACCGCCCGCAAAATCCGGCACTCTAAAAACACCCATCCGCCTGCGTCCTTACCAATGGGAAAGCGAGCCCTTCGGCAACCGGCCTCGCTATCCGCTTGGCAGTCAGCCGTATTTTGATCTGAAAAACCGGCCGTTTATCTACGTCGCCCCCAAGTTATATACATTACGCGACGGGACTTCTGAAAAAGCATCCTGGCAAAAAACCGACCTTCGCAAGGCAGTCAAATCCTGGGCGCCGCCACAGACTGACTGGCGTTTCGGCTCCCCCTCGGCCAAAGTGGCTTTCGACCGCGATAACAACGTGTATCTGCTCTCGCACTCTGGCACAAAAGGAGCACTGCTGCACTCCAGCGACGGTGGCCAAACCTTCCGTGCATACGTGCTGCCCGGAAAGCTGTCAGGCAGTCGCGGATATGATATCGAGCAGTTCTCCGGCCACAACACGCCCGACGGTCCACCGCCGCTGGTGCGATACATTCTCAGAAAACGAGATCCCAAACGCATCTGGCGACGGCTCTGCCGCTTGGAACTCTTCGTGCCCAAAAAAGACGACAAAGGACGGATATCGCTCGGCGATCCCATTATACTTACCGACAAGTGCCTGGGCATCTCGTCCCACTCGGGCATCCCCTCGACGCTCGTCTCCCGCGATGGCAAAGTTCACATCACTTGGGCCGAAGCCACCGACCCGGCAGAGAAAGTCCCCGGCGTGCCAACCTTTGTGGCGACATACGACAAAGCGACCAAGACCCTGAGCAAACCCGTGCTGGTCGCCTACGGGCCGCCGGCCAACGACGTCCACAATACGCCCAGCATCATGATCGACAGCCGCGGCTATCTGCATGTTTTGGCGGGCACACACGGAAGGCCTTTCCCCTACACGCGTTCGCTGCAGCCAAACGACTCGACTTCCGGCTGGACCGAAGCGGCCACGCTCGGCGACGGGCTGCGACAAACGTACATGGGCCTGGTCTGCGGAGCGGACGATACGCTGCACGCGGCCTTTCGTCTCTGGGGATTCAACGAAGAGCCCTTCCCGCTCAGCCACCACGCCCGCGTCGCTACGCAAAGCAAAGCCGTAAACGGACAGTGGCAACCCCCGCAAATCATCCTCGCGGCCGCGTTTTCGGAGTACAGCGTTTTCTACCACCGCCTCACGATCGACCGTCGCGGCCGGTTGTTTCTATCCTACCGATACTGGTCGACCCATTGGTTCTACCGCAACGACCAATTCCACGCCGACCGCTCGCTGCTCATGTCCGACGACGACGGTAAGACGTGGCGGTTTGTGCAAGAAGAAGATTTCCGGCCCAACTCGCCAGTTGATAAATAACGTTCAATAATAGCAAGCGAATCGAGCGACTTACTTCCGCCGCGAAACCCTATTCTTGGCGGTAGGGTGGGTAGTTTTTGGTCGAGCCGGTTTAGATTGCGCCGCTTTAGCAACCGTCTTCTTCCGCGCTGCCCCGTTAGCGCTTGGTTTTGTGGCAGCTTTTTTCTTCTTTCGCGGCGCTCGCCCCGCGGCGGCGGCCAAATAGTTTGGATTATCAGCCTGGCCCGTGATTTCGTACAAAAATCGGCTGGGGATGGTTTCGCGAGCCTTGCCCCATTTTTTCCGACTCAATGGCAGCGTCAGCGTCAACCGCTGCTTGGCGCGGGTGATGCCCACGTAGCACAGCCGCCGTTCCTCGTCGATGGCCGAATCGGCGTCTGCCACCGAGCGCTTGTGCGGCAAAATCCCCTCTTCCATGCCCACCAGATAAACCTCGGGAAACTCCAGCCCCTTGGCGCTGTGCAGCGTCATCAGCGTTATGGCGTCGCGTGAGAGTTGCTCCTCTTTATCCTTGCCATCGTCGCGGTCGCCCAGCGATATTTCGTGAACGAACCCGGCCAACGTGGGCTCCTGCTCGCGTTGTGTATATGTGCTCAGTGCATTAACCATCTCCTCGACGGCCGCCCAACGCGATTGCAGATCGTCGGGGTTGGAATATAACCGCGCAAGCTCATCTTTGTAGCCAATCTCGCCAATAAGCTCCCCAAAAAGTGTCACCAGGTTTTCGCTCTCTACCCGCTTGCGATAGCGACGGATCATCGACTGGAAGCCGTCGATCCCACGCCTCGCGGCAGCCGTGACCTTGACGACGTCGCCGGCCTGGGGCAAAATCTCCCAAATCGGAGTACCCTGCGCAACGGCCGTTTGTGTCAGCCGGGTGATAGTTGTCTGGCCGATCCCACGGGCAGGCGTATTGATAGCCCTCAACAACGAGATCTCGTCTTTGGGGTTGGCGATCACTCGCAGATAGGCCGACAGGTCGCGGATCTCCTTGCGATCGAAAAACGAAGTCCCGCCCACCAGCACGTACGGCAGCTTGGCCCGCCGCAGTTCCTCTTCGAAAATCCGCGGCTGCTCGTTGGTGCGAAAGAGGATGGCATAGTCGCCCGGCTGGCGACGTCGCGATTGCACAGAATTGAAGATCTCGCCCACCACGGTTAGCGCCTCGCGATTTTCGTCTTGAAGCTGAAGGATGCGGGGATTGTCGCCACTCATAGTGGCCCGCAATTGCTTGGCATGGCGGACCTTGTTAAAAGCGATGATGCGGTTGGCCCAGGCGATGATCTGACGCGTGCTGCGATAATTGATCTCCAGACGCACGACCTTGGCGTCGGGCCAGTCCTTATTGAACCGCAAAATATGCGTAACCTCGGCGCCCCGCCAGCCGTAAATCGATTGATCGTCGTCGCCCACCACGCACAAATTGCGATGCCCGCCGGCCAACGCCGTGACGATGCGATATTGCGTCTGGTTGGTGTCTTGATACTCGTCGATCATCAGGTGGTCGAAACGTGCCGCCTCCTTGCGTCGTACGTCGGGGAACTGCTCGAAAAGCTCCACCGTCAGCAACAGCAGATCGTCGAAATCCACCGCTCCGGCCGCTCGCAACGCGTCTTGATAACGCCGGTAAACAGACGCGGCCAAGTGCTGTTTATCGGACTGCGCAATCGCCGTCGCCTCGGCCGGCGCGACCGCAGCCGTCTTCCATTGACCAATGAAGTTCACCGCCTCGCTAGGCTTCAAAGCCGTCTCGGCAATCCGCACCTCGCGCAACGCGCCGCGGGCCAAACTTTCCTGATCGCCACGGTCATAAATCGCAAATTCGCTAGGATACCCCAGGTGCTTGATATTCCGCCGCAGAATCCGCACACAAAGCGAGTGAAACGTAGAAATCTCCGGCTTCTCTTTCATCCGCTTGCCCAGCATCTCCCCGGCCCGCTCCTGCATCTCCTTGGCGGCCTTGTTCGTAAACGTAACCGCCAGAATCCGGCTAGGCTTTGTCCCATGCCGAATCAGCTCCACCAGCCGGTGCATAACCACCCGCGTCTTCCCAGTCCCAGCCCCCGCCAAAACCAGCAACGGCCCGGAAAGAGTATTAACAGCATCATTTTGGCCAGGGTTCAGTTCCATCTGTTCCCGCTGATTGGGTGGTTAGAAGACGTAGGCCGGGTCTCGACCTGGCAACATAGGCTGACAAGCAGCCGTGACAAATGCCGGGTTGAAACCCAGCCTACTAGAGCGTAAACTGCGCAAACGCCGGAGAAAAGGGGGGCATGGGGGAAATTATTGAGAGGATGCGGGACAATGAAACGTTGTAAATCAGATTTTCAGAGGATTTTCCCATCTGAGATGGCGAAATCGACCGAAGTTGGTGTCGAATGATACTAGAGTGGCGCCATTAGAAAGTGTACAGGTTCAGTGTAATATTGAGTTTCAGGGTGCTGGAGTTGGTTGGTTAATGGTGGCCCAAAGGCTGTGTTTTTATCTGGGGGACCAGTCCCCCAGACCCCCGGGGATTTAGCGCATTGGGCTCAAAGCAGACGAGACGCGGTGCCGGTGAGCGGACGGTTTCTGCTTTGGCTTCAACTTCTTATTTGCCCCTGCTTCGACTTTTGCTTCCGCATCAGCTTCGAGGCCCGGTTCGGCGCTCGGGGCGGTTACCACCGTTGCCCTATCCTCCGGCCAGGTACTTCTAGGATAGCATTTTTCGAACGCTCGTGCACGGTTTCGTGCGGCCGCCCGTTGTCGGCGAGCTTCTTGCAGCTTAGCGTCACATTGGGCGAACACCTCTGCCTCGCAACCACGCAGCTTATCGAACGGCGTGATGTAGCCCAAATCGCCATGCAGGCGAGACTCGTTGTACTCGACCTATTTTGCCTCAATTGAACATTGACCGTAAATAATGTGCTAGAGTTTGGTACAATCTCGACAGGAGAGATACATGCCCAAACGAAAGCAACTTACGCCCGAGCAGAAAGTGGCGGTGATTCGTCGTCACTTGCTCGAAAACGTGCCGGTTTCGGATCTGTGCGACGAGCTCGGCGTCCATCCGAATCAGTATTACAACTGGCAGAAGCAGTTTTTCGAGAACGGGGCGGCGGCCTAACAAAGCCAATGATAAAAGATAAAGCAACCGTTCTTCTGTAAAATTGATTTTCTTTTTAGGGCGGGTTAATCGGTTTCCATGTTTAGGTAACGTTTTCCGGTTTCCCATTCTTCAGTAATTTCGACGAGTACGGCGATTGTCAGCCTCAGCAGCGAGGCTTCGTTTGGGAACAGTGTGGCGACACGCGTTCGTCGTTTGATTTCTTTATTGACTCGTTCGGTCATCTGTTTTTCTTGGGAGTCACATGCGAATTGTCCAAAACTTGCCCTGCAAAGCACGGCCCACTCCTCCTTGTGCTGCGCCCGCTTCCCGGGCCTTTTCGACGCCCTTGTATCGTTGCCCAAAATTCTCGAATGCTCCGCGTGCTGCTTCCTTTGTAATACCCAGGGCATCGGCGAGCCCCTCCCTGCCACCAGCGTAAATCATGCGGAACACGGCCGTTTTGCCTTTAGAGTACATGTCGAAGGATGTGCCGTCCGAGGCAATGACCTCCTCGTAGGTCTTGC
>CAZISU010000449.1:0-5544 GCA_964541935.1 uncultured Planctomycetaceae bacterium
GTTTTTTCTCGAAGGCTTCGACAATTTCGGGCGGCGGTGGAACCGTGCCATGGTTGTAGCGTAAAACAGGCAGGTCACCTTCGGAAATATCGACGCACTCGCGCCGCGCATCGTATTTCGCGTTGGGACCGGTCGGCGAAGCTTGTTTGGCAACCTGCAAGCAAAAGCGTCGCTCGCCTTTGGGACCGGCGGGCATCAGCCACCACAGGGTTCCGCGAGAGGAGCCTTTAGTATCCGGCTCGAATTGGGCCGGTATAGGTTGGCCTGATAGGGACTTGCCGTCGCAGTCGGCTCCTTTAGTCACTTCCACGAGCTGAAGCTGTTTGGATTTTTCTTTTCCGCCCGGCAATGTGGCCAGATCCACTTGGGCGCTCATGGGGGCCGACACTCTGGCCGCCGCGCCGTCGGCGTCGGTTACAACGATCTGGCTGCCCGGGATTGCGACAGTTTGGGCGAGAAAGCACCAAGTAGCCGCCACCACGACCGTAATCACTCGCATCTTAAAATCTCCTCGATATTCAATTCACTGTCATGGGGCGGCCCGCCGATATGCTCTCGTAACAGGCATTCATGACTTCGATGGTCTGGCGGTGCCATTTCAGATTGATTTTGGGCGTTCGGCCGTGACGGACGCAATCGACAAACTCGTCGATGAGGCCAATCCACTCGTCGAAATATGTATACTGAACGGTGTAGCGGTCGCGTGGGGCGCCGTTGTGATAGACGTTGGGGCCGAAGCAATCGGCCATGAGTGTTCCCGTCTCGCCGCCCAGCGTGATATTAACTTCCATGCGTTTGGGAAAGATCTCCCAACCGGGCCCCGGTTCGGGCAGTCGCTCTTCCAGGCGAGACCAAGAAGGATCGAAGAGGAAGCTGGTGCCGTCGGCCATCTTGCCGTTGACCAGCATCAGGTCTTCGACTTCCAAATCTTCGCGCATGTTGGGGGCCACTTCGGCGTTGACGTGTTCGAACTCACTGCCGGTCAGCCAGCGAATCAGGTCGAAAACGTGGGGATGATCGCAGAGCGTACCGCCACGGAAACGTGGGTCGCCCTCGGCCAAGGGAATGCGGCTGCCGTAACTCAACTCGGGCACTCCTTGCCAGGGGAAAGCCCAGACGGGCGAGAGCGTGATGTTGGTGGCCTGCATGGAAAGCAAGCGTCCGATGGCGCCTTCATCGAGCAAGCGCTGGATCCGGCGGATTACCGGATTGTAGTGTAGTTCCAACTCGACTTGGCACACGAGCCCCGCTTCGTCAACAAGGCGGATCATGCGATCGTACTCGTCCATGTCGAACGTCGGGATCTTCATAGAAAGGATATGTACGCCGCGCTGGGCACACTTTTCGATCTGACTCAAGTGCTTGCTATTTTCCGATGCGAGCACGACGGCCTCGATTTCCGGATGCCGGTCGAACAGCTCGTCTTCATCCATATAGCAAGGCACGCCGCCGACGGCCCGACAGAATCGTTCCCGCACCGTATCGTTGTCGGCATGCGCGGCGACCCATTCGAGCTTAGGCGAATCCTGCAGCGTCTGAAAGTACTTGCGCGTATGTCCATGCGTTAATGACAGCATGGCAATCTTGACCGGCTTCATGCACTGACCCCTTCTACGCTCAGCCGTTCTCCAAGACGGTCGGATTCCCACGTGAGCGAAATTAAATCTTGTAGATGCTGATGACTCTGATGGGTGTCGCTAAGGTCGGGCGGTTGCGAAAGCGCCTCGAAAGCGGAGCGAATCAGCGAAGCTTCTTGGGCGTCGAGTCCAAACAGCTCGCCATCGACGTCGGTGTATCGACTGACTTTCGAGTCCGTGAAAGCGTAAATCGAGTCCTGCGCTATCTGTGTATCGACGACGCGATCCGAAGCGATGCCCCGCCGTGCGATTAACTCGTGGCGGTCTTGCATCGTGGTTCCTTGCGGCAGAGTCGTGGCGGCCTCGATGCTGCAAACGATGCCGTTGGCCAGACGGGCGACAACGTTGGCCGAGCGTTCGTCTGCCACCGTGGCATACAGCCGCTCGATGGGCGAACCACACAGCCACTCGGCCAAGTCGAACTCGCGATAAAGGATGTTTCCCAAAGACATGGATTCCCCGTCAGTCAGACAGGCGAAGCGGCACATCAGCAACGGTTCGACGGTGCGCGTATCCACGATTTGCTTCAACTCGATGAAACGGCGTTCGCTTCTCCAGGGCAGCAAAGGCAGCGATTGGGCATCGAGCGGGGCATCCAGGCAGAAGTTGCCCGGCACAAGCGTCAGAGTATCGTCAGACGCGTCTGGGCAGTTGGTTGGGCCGTCGCCCGGGCCGTTGGGCGCGAGCTGCCACTCAGACTTGGGTTTGACCGAATATTTTGTAAGCAGTCCTGCAATCGCTGCTTCCAGGCCGTTTTTGGACGCTGTCGCGAGGGCCTGTTTTTCTTCTGTTATGCTCATGATTTCTCGCTTATAGACATTTGACTCGTGGAGAATATTTTTCCACAAAGCGGGCGTTGTACTCGTCGCCTCCCGGTGCGTTGGCACTTCGCCACACGGGCGGTTCGATGCCACGCGCGACGCATTGCCGGACCGTTTCGATTTCGAGCAGGTGGGCAATATAGAAGTCGATGATGTTAGAGTTCGGCGCGATGGGCGTATCGAAGCCGGGCACGTTGACCACGCAATCGCCCACTTCGTTGTAGTCGTCGATGCATACGTCGGCCAAGTCGAAGAGGTTCTTGCCGTTGGAGTGACGGATGAAATGGTCGCTTGGCATTTCCTCTTGCCACCGCGACGAGCTGACGGCGATGAGTTTTACGCCGTTTTCCTTGGCTTCCATGGCCGCGTCGATGGTGGCCGCGTTGATCCCGATGTTGTGGAAAATAATCAGCACATCGTCCGCCTGCAGACGATAGTATTTCATTATGCTGCGGCCGTAATTCTCGCAGCGTTCCAACTCGAGGTACTTCAGTGCCTGATTGAAGACCGAAAGCCCGGTCTCCATGATGGGGTTGATGTTGGCCAGTCCGCCGGCACGGAAGAACATCTCGCCCATGACCAGCGTCGTGTGTCCGCCGCCACCATAAACGTGGATCAGGCGGTCGTCCGCGATCGTATCGGTCATGAGCGCGGCCGCTTTGGATATGTTTTCCTGTTGCTCGCGTTCGATTTTTTTCATCAGCGCGATCGTCGACTCGAGATAGCCGAAATCCGAAAAACCGTCGTCCATGTTTGTCTCCATTAGAAATTCCTAAAACCCCCGCGAGATGCTTTGCGAAGAGTCTTCTTAATTAACGCTCGAGCACCTCTCCGTAAGCACGTCCGATGGCGTCCCAGACTTCAAGGGCTCGGGGTGCCGCCAACACGGTTCCGTGTCCGCCTCGGTATGTCCATGCGAAAATACTTTCGGTGCCCATGTCCGCATAGAGACGAATGATGCTGTTGATTTCCTCCAGGTCTTGCGGCTCCTGGTAATAGCCCATTACCCATCGCTGCGAAGCTTTGTTGTGTTTTTTCGCCACATCGAGAGTACGTTGCGTGACCGAGCGGAAGAACTCGCGCGGCAACTGATAGGAGAGGATCGTCGAACTGAAGATGTCGAAGGCGTCGCATTTGGCGACCCGGTCCCAATTGTCGTAACCGCGGTTCTCCGTAACGTAATAGGTTCCCAGTGTGGCATGCACGCAGCAGGTAATTTTGCCTTGCGGCCGAATGGCCTTGATCTTTCGCGAGGCGGTTTCCAGGATATTCAGGGCCCGATCGTGGCGAAAACGCTTTACCTCGGGGGTCAACAGGCGAGGCATTGTATAGCCGTATTGTTGTTCGAACATGCGTTGGCAGTATGGGCAGCGGCAACTCCAATCGTCGCTCGCTCCGCCGGTGATCGAGGCGTATCCCTTGGGCAGGGCGTAATGCGGTTCGTCCCAAAAGAAGCCATCGGCTTCGACTTCCTCGGCCAAGCGTTCACAGATATCGAAAAAGTAGTCGCGAAAGGCCTTCGTATTGAAACAGGCCGCCGGCAGTGGCTCGTCGGTCATTGCCGACACCTGGCGGTTGCCCGGGTTATTCGTCAAGAAAAGGCTGGGCGGTTCGCCACCGAACCATTTACCGATTCCCCATGTGTCCAGGTATACGGTCAGGCCGATATCGTGCGCGGCCTTAGCGATTGCATTGATATTCGGCCACCAGAAATCGATGTCGAATTCCGATAGCGCTAAGATCACTGCCGTGCAGTTATGTCGGCGCATTTCGAGGAAATCTCGCTCGGCATGCTCCACATACCCCATTCCGTAATAACTGACCCCCGTCTCCTTTACCATATTCTTTTCCTTCAAGTTGCTTTCTCACGGCGATGTACTTGATATTCGCTATCCCCCGTTAAACCCATCACCCCGCCGACGTTTCGGAAGCAGGTTGGTGAGGCGTGTGTTTTCTTTTCGTAGTATCCAAAATGTCTTTTTTTTCGTCTCCCTTGTCCGTTTCGGTATGGGGGAACTTCATGGAAGGATCGGTACTCTGTCGGACCACCAAATGCGGCTCTAAGAGGATGCGATTGGGGTGGCGGGGTGTTGATCGTTCGATCAAGTCCACAAGATTTTCAGCGGCCAGTTTGGCAATCATTTCGACTGGGTAGCTGACCGTGGTTAACGGCGGTGAGGTTACGCGAGACTCGGGCAGGTCGTCGAAACCGGCGATTGCCACGTCTTCCGGCACCGACAATCCGCGTTCCTGGCAACATTGCAATGCGCCTATGGCCAGAAGATCGTTGTAGGCAAACACGGCATCGGGAGCGGGGCCCTTTTCCAGCAAGCGTTGCATTGCACGGTAGCCGTCAACTACTCCTCTCCCGTCGCCATCCGCGACCGTCAGAGCGGATGGATCGATTCCTTCCTCTAGCAAAGCCGAGCGGAATCCGTCCAGACGCTGGTCACGCTTGAGGCGGGGGCCGAAGGCCAAATAGCCGAATGATTCGTACCCACGGCTGAGAAAATGTCCTGCTATCGACGCGCCTCCGACAAAGTTGTGTACAACTACACTGTCAACCTCGACACCTTCGACCCGTCGGCTGACGAACACGATCCGCGTTTGTTTCTCGGCAAGATTGCGGTAATAGTCACGGCATCCTTCGTCGAAACCGGGGCAAACCAACAGCCCCTGCACGCCTAGATCGAGAAATCCCTCAACGACGCGGTTTTCACGCTGAAAATCTCCATCTGTTCCCGCGACAAGAATCTGATAGCCCATGCTCGCTCCAACTTGTTGAACGCATCGGCAGAGCTCGCTAAAGAAGGGGTTTGTAATATCGGTAACGACGAGGCCTAGGCGTCGCGGTGATGCTTCCGAGAGGGCTCGCCCAGAAATTTTCCATTCCACCCTTGGTGCAATAAGGGGCGCATTCGTCGAGTTGCCCACCAAAAAACCGTCCGATTTCAGTAGGCGGATTGCCTTCTGAGCCGTGGAGGCGGATATCCCGTACTGTTTCGCGACATCGCGGACGGTCATGAAGCGGTTAAATTCGGTGCCATGATCGCCGTTGACTATTTCCTGCTGAATTTGCAGAGCAA
>CAZISU010000450.1:0-5543 GCA_964541935.1 uncultured Planctomycetaceae bacterium
CGCCCAGCTTCTGCACGGCCTGCTACCGCCTGGGCCGGACGGGCGAACATTTCATGGAGTTCGCCATCCCCGGCTTCATCCAGCAAATGTGTACGCCCAACGCCCTGACGACGCTGTGCGAATATCTCGTGGACTACGCCTCGGAAGAAACCCGCACGGCCGGTGAGAAACTTATCGAAGAGGAGTTGAGGAAATTGCCCGACGATGAGCGGAAGACCGAACTGCTCGACCGCTTGCGGCGGATCCGTGAGAATGATGAGCGGGATTTGTATTTTTAGTGGAACTTTTAGCTTCCTACGGGGGTCGCAAGTTCCTTCAGTCGCGCGCGCCAATAGTTGGGATCTCGTAAAATCTCATCAATGACTCGGCAAGCGATTCCGCGAGGTGACTTCGCGCCTTGCTCCCAGTCTCGCACGGCCCCCAAGGAGACGCCTAGGAATTGAGAGAATATTGCTTGGCTTGCATTCAACGCTTTACGAGCTTTCTTGACACGCTCAGGATCATATGGCGTTGGTTCAAGATTCAGCCTGACAGTTCGACAGGTGAATTTCTCTGGAATGGTATCGCTGTTTTCGAGAGCTTCAGTAAAGTGCTTGAGTCTTCCGAGTATCTTTTCGCCCACTGCAGGCGTGGTTTGTTTCTTTTTTTTGTTGGTCATCACTACTCCCAACTAGTAGTTATGTTCCGCAAGCCATGATTCGACTTGATCGTGATACCTCTGAGCACATCCCGTTACTTGGTGACATCTACTCCGTCCCAGACTTCACGCTACTATACTGCCTGGCAGTATGGTTGTCAAACTGCTCTGTGCAACTCACCATTAAGACGGCCCCCGAATTAGGACACTAGCCAACAATCGCCCCCGTTCACATTTCCCGCTTGCCCGGTTATCTTATAAGGTTGCACGTTTCGTGAACCCCTCTGGCGAGTTAAGCTTGCTGCATCGATCAAATGACGGACGAAAACAACACGGAAAAACCTGTACCCAACGAACGCCAGTTCGACATTAACGTGTCAGAGCGCGTGAAACGCTTGCCGCCGTATCTGTTTGCCGAATTGAATCGCCTGCTTTACGAGAAACGCCGCGGGGGCGGAGATGTTATCGACCTGGGGATGGGCAACCCTTCGGACCCCCCGCAAGATCTGGTTATCGAAAAGCTGGCCGAGGCGGCCCGCGACCCGAAGAACCACGGCTACAGCGATTCACGCGGCATTATGAGCCTGCGCCGCGAGGTGGCGGGAAAGTATCTCAAGCAGTATGGCGTGCGACTGGACCCGAGCAACGAGATTATCGTCTGCCTGGGCTCGAAGGACGGGTTCAGCCACCTTTGCCTGGCCTTGATGGGGCCCGGCGACACGGCCATTGTGCCGGCACCGTCGTATCCGGCCCACCAATACGCCGTGGCTCTGGCTTCGGCCAACGAGATCATGCTCGAAGTGTCCGACAGCGAGCAACTGCTGCGGAACATCGACTACACCTGCCGGCATCTCTACCCCGGGCCTAAGTTGCTGATAACCAACTACCCCCATAACCCCTCGACGGCCACGGTCGATCAGAATTTCTATGTGGAAGTAGTCCGTCTGGCGAAGAAATACGGATTCCTGGTAATCAGCGATCTGGCCTACAGCGACGTGACCTTCGACGGCTATAAATGCCCCAGTTTCCTGGCCACGCCGGGCGCGCTCGACGTGGGCGTCGAGCTGACCACTATGAGCAAGGGCTACAACATGGCCGGCTGGCGGGTTGGGTTCTGTGTCGGCAACCCGGAAATAATTCGCGCGCTGGCCACGATCAAGACATATTACGACTACGGCATGTTCCAGCCCATCCAAATCGCAGCCATCATGGCCCTGCGACACACCGACGCAGCCGTCGAGGCCCAATCGGCCGTCTATCAAGGCCGCCGCGATGTGCTTTGCAACGGTCTGGAACGGCTGGGTTGGCCCATCGAACGCCCCAAGGCCACCATGTTCTTGTGGGCGAAAATTCCCGAACCGTGGGCCTCGCGGATGAGTTCCTTCGAGTTTGCCATGAAGTTACTACGCGAAGGCGATGTGGCCGTCAGCCCGGGCGCCGGGTTCGGTCCAGCCGGAGAAGGGTATTTAAGAATGGCCTTGGTCGAGAACGAAGAACGACTGCGGCAAGCGGTTCGTCAGATCGGCCGCTGTTTGGAAAAACCCTAGTTTTCTCGGGTAAAACGGGACGACTTAAGAAAATTATTTTGACTCAAGAAAAAAATAGAGGGCTCTTGCTCGCCGGAGCAAGAACCCTCAAAGTGTAGCTACCCGGCAATGCAGACAATAGTGTGCAGAGCCGGAGACCCGCAGCCACTATGTTGTCATCGGGATAAAACGCAAGGTTTCTTTAAGTGAGTAAGTGAGCACGCAATTAAAATGACGCAAACCGCAAAACTTGCCCTGGAAGACGGAACCGTATTCACCGGCGAGGCCTTTGGCGCGCAAGGAGAAGTTGACGGCGAGGTCTGCTTCAACACCAGCATGACCGGCTACCAGGAAATTCTCACCGACCCCAGCTATCGGGGCCAGATCGTTACGATGACCTACACGGAAATCGGCAACTATGGCGTCAACACCGAGGACGTCGAGAGCCGGCGGCCGTTTCTGTCTGGGTTTGTGGTCCGCGAGCTGTGCCGACGGCCGAGCAACTTTCGCTCCGAAGGCACCCTCGACGACTACATGAAGAAAAACAACCTGATCGGCATCCAAGGCATCGACACGCGGGCGTTGGTGCGACGTCTGCGGATCGCGGGCGCCATGCGAGGGGTTCTTTCGACCACCGACCTCGACGACGCCAGTTTGGTGGCAAAGGCCAAGGCCAGCTCCGGGCTGGTAGGTCGCGATATTGCCAAAGAGGTGATGCCGGACGGGCCCATCCAGTGGAACGAGCCGCTGAGCCCCTGGGTACGTTTCCAGGTTGGTGACGAAGCCGCCGACAAACGGGAAACGGGCCCCGACTCGCCGCTGATCGTGGCCTTGGACTTCGGCATGAAGTGGAACATCGCGCGCCATCTGTTTGACATGGGCTACCGCGTGACGATTCTGCCCGGCACGGCCACGGCCGACGAGGTTCTGGCCCTTTCGCCCGCCGGGATTTTTCTGTCCAACGGGCCCGGCGATCCCGAGCCCATCGCCTACGCACAAGAGACGATCCGGAATTTATTGGGCAAAGCGCCCATTTTCGGCATCTGCCTGGGGCACCAGCTTCTTTCGCTGGCCTGCGGCGCCAAAACCTACAAACTCAAGTTCGGACACCGCGGGGCCAACCAGCCGGTGATGGACTTGGCCACACAAAAGGTCGAAATCACGACCCAGAACCACGGGTTTGCGGTTGACGCCGATTCGCTGCCAAAGAATCTCGAAGTCACGCATCTGAATCTCAACGACGACACTATCGAAGGCGTGCGACACACAAAGCACCCGGCCTTCAGCGTGCAATACCACCCCGAAGCCTCGGCCGGGCCGCACGATAGTGCGTATCTGTTTGATCGATTTAAGCAGATGATCGGGTGAGGGACAGAGGATAGAGGACAGGGTGCCATGCCCACGCTTGTCGTGGACATGTGGGATTCTGGCACTCCGGACCTGAGACCTGAGATCCCAAGTCCCAAGTCCCAAGTCCCAAGTCCCAAGTCCCAAGTCCCAAGTCCCAAGTCTCCCACAAAATTCCGTGAAAGATCTGTTTTCGATCCAAGACGCTAAAATGCCTTGCGCCGAACGGCTTTTTGACGTATTATTCTAGAGTACGCCCACAGCCGAGGCGGCCGTTCTACAATCCCTACAATCGCTAGAAAGCTAAGTCGCATGAACAAAACGTTGCAAGAGGCCGTTGCCAATAAGTCAGCCATGATCGGTATTGTGGGGCTGGGATATGTGGGTTTGCCGTTGGTGCGAGCTTTTGTAGGCGCCGGGTTCCGTACGCTGGGGTTCGACGTCGACCAGAAGAAAGTCGACGAACTTGCGGCCGGCCGTAGCTACATTGAGCATATTTCCTCAGAGTGGATTGCCGAATGCGTCAACGGCGGAAAATTCGAGCCCACGGCCGATATGAAGCGAATGGCCGAGGCCGACGTGCTGCTGATATGCGTGCCCACGCCGCTGAGCGATAGCCGCGACCCCGACCTGAAATACGTCGAATCGACCACACGCTTCATCGCCGAGACGCTACGCCCCGGCCAACTGGTTGTTCTGGAAAGCACGACCTATCCGGGCACCACGCGCGACGTGATGTTGCCCATTCTGGCCGCAAGCGGTCTGGCGGTCGGCGAGGATTACTTTCTGGCCTATAGCCCCGAACGCGAAGATCCGGGCAACCCCGACTTTTCGGCCGAGGGCATACCCAAGGTCGTGGGCGGTATCGACGAGGAAAGCCTGCGGCTGGCCGAACTGGTCTATCAACAGGCGGTCGTGCGCGTGATACCCGTCTCGAATTGCGAGGTGGCCGAGGCTTGCAAGATCCTGGAAAATACTTACCGCTCGGTGAATATCGCCATGGTCAACGAGCTGAAAATGCTCTTCGACCGCCTGGATATCGACATCTGGGAGGTGATCGAGGCCGCGAAAACGAAACCTTTCGGCTTCCAAGCCTTCTTCCCCGGGCCGGGCCTGGGCGGGCACTGCATTCCTATCGACCCGTTCTACCTGAGTTGGGTAGCCCGTAAACATGGCATGCCCACACGGTTCATCGAACTGGCCGGCGAGATCAATACCAGCATGCCGCAATACGTGGTCAAGAACGTGATGGAAGCCCTCAATCAGCACGGCAAGCCCGTCAAGGGCAGCAAGATTTGCGTGCTGGGTGTGGCCTACAAAAAAGACGTCGACGACCCGCGGGAAAGCCCGTCGTTCGAGTTGATGGAACTGCTCGAAGCGGCCGGCGCCGATCTCTGCTACCACGATCCGCACATCGCGAAGCTGCCCAAGGTGCGAAATCGTAACCTGCCGTCCATGCAAAGCCAGCCGCTAAGCGAAGAATTTCTGGCCGGGCTGGATTGCCTGCTAATCGCCACCGACCATTCGTCCTGCGACTACGACTTTATCGTGCGACATGCGCCTCTGGTCGTCGATACTCGCAATGCTACGGGCAAGGTTGTCGAGGGGCGGGAGAAGATTCGTAAGACGTAGTGTCGGTAAGTTTTTTCGTTGCGTCGAAGTTAGACCATCTGGTGGGGCTTGCTGCGCTCGACCCACCCTACATCACTCCTTCGACGGCAAGTTAGCATTACCGCGACCCATAGTCCGATTAACGTCAGCGTCAGAGTTGCCGGTTCGGGCACGGAGGCCGACGTGTCGACGCCGTATTGCCAGTTGGTGGCCAGTAGGGTGGCGTCGCTGTCGTCGACATTTCCGTCGCCGTTGAAGTCTCCTTCGCTCCAGCCCGCGTCGGTTGACTGCCAATTCGTCGCCAGGATCGTGGCATCAGCGTCGTCGACCTTGCCGTCAAGGTTGGCATCCCCGGCGATGCTACCGGGCTCGGGGACGGATGAAATCTTGATCAGAAATATGTCGGCTAAGCCCGCGTTGGT
>CAZISU010000451.1:0-5538 GCA_964541935.1 uncultured Planctomycetaceae bacterium
TGTTCCGTTTAGTAATAGCCGCCGTGAAGTCAACCGTGGGCCGTTTAGTAATAGCCGCCGTGGTTATTATCATAATCTTCGCCGGCGCGTTGTATTCCAGTAACAAAGGCGGTGTTCACCGTGAGATCCGCGTTCCCAAGGAATCGATCAAAACCATTCCCATGGAAATGGGGAAATGGAAGGGGAAGGATGTGCCCATGGACGATAAGCTTTTCCGTGCCATCCATCCGCACGAAGTGGTCAGTCGCAATTACAGCAATCCGACTGTTAATGAAGACATCACTCTCCACTGCGCCGACTTTGATAAGTTTTGGCGCAGGGTTCCGCATTCTCCCAAGGTATGCTACCCAGCCAGCGGTTGGACGACAATCAAGGACGAGCCTTTCGACCTAGAAGATCCGGACGGGCGTCCGGCAACTGCACGTCTGGCCACATTCGAAAAGGATGGCGCGACCGTTTACGTTTTGTTCTGGTTCCAGTTCGGCGACTATGTCGTTACCGACGCCTCGGAACTGGCCAGTGCCCGATGGGCGTATCGCAATGAAGATACCTGGCCGCCGGTTGTTAAAATGATGCTGCAAATCTCGGCGGATCGGTCCGATCGGGCAAAGAAACAGTTGAGGGAGTTTGCGAACCAACTCCATAAGATTACACGCACGTTCAAATAGCTAAGCAAGCACCGTGGTTTTTCGATTAAAACCATTTCGAGCGAAATTCAGTTGGACTTGACAGTGAAAAATACTCCGAGCCGCGTTTCAATTATTATTGGGACGCGTCCCGAAGCGATCAAGCTCTGCCCGCTGGTGCTGCAGATGCGCGATCATCCGGAATTGACGCCCCATGTGTGCGTGACCGGCCAACATCGCGAAATGCTGGACCAAGTGCTCGATGTCTTTGGCATTGTGCCCGACAGCGATTTGAATCTGATGCAGCCGAACCAGACGCTTGCCGGGCTGACTTCGCGGGCAATCGCCGCCATCGACGAATATCTGCAAGCATCACGGCCCGATATGGTAATCGTGCAAGGTGACACAACCACGGTTTTTTGTGCCGCTTTGTGTGCATTTTATCGCAACATCCCCGTCGGCCACGTGGAAGCGGGCTTGCGGACCTTCAATAAACGGTCTCCCTTTCCCGAAGAGATCAACCGCGTGTTAAGCACGCGCGTGGCCGATCTGCACTTCGCCCCCACGGAAACGGCCCGGCAAAACCTTCTCCGCGAAGCGGTCTGCGATGACAAGATTTCAGTCACGGGAAACACGGTCATAGATGCATTATTCTTTGCTCTTGAGCGGGTCCGCAAGAATCCGCCGCCGATTGAAGGACTGCCCGACTTTCTCCAACCCACTTGCACCCAAAAGGAAAGCACGCAGCACCCCATGGTGTTGATCACGGGACACCGCAGGGAGAATTTCGGACAGGGTTTCGAAAATATCTGTCGAGCAATTGGCCGACTGTCCGAACAGTTTCCTGCTACGCATTTCGTCTACCCGGTGCATTTGAACCCGAATGTCCGCGAACCGGTCAACCGCTTGCTGGGGCCGGATTCGTCGACGCGTTCTTCGTCAAAGGGTGTCAAGCAAAACATTCATCTGATCGAACCGCTGGGCTATCTGCCATTTGTGGCGATGATGGACCGCGCCACCCTGGTGCTAACCGACTCGGGCGGCGTCCAAGAAGAGGCCCCCAGTCTAGGCAAGCCGGTGCTGGTGATGCGAGACACGACAGAACGTCCCGAGGCGGTCGAGATGGGCACCGTCAAGCTGGTGGGCACGGACGTCGAAGCGATTGTGGAAAACGTGGCCACGCTTCTGACCGACAAGGAAGCCTACAGTGTCATGGCCAACGCCGTGAACCCCTATGGCGATGGCAAGACGTGCCAACGGATCTTGGCAGACATCGGAGATTTCCTGGCTGAATATGGGAAAGTACTGTCAGTAGAGCCCGGGCTACGCGGACGATCTTCGGATTCATGATCGGGTGTTGTCCGCGGACGATATCCCAGGGCTTTATGAACGGAGAAAGAGCAACGCGAATAGTACTCTCACTTTATTGCGTAAGAATAGTTTCTGTGCGATAGCAGGCGTTTTTACCGTTATGAACGGGTAATTGGAACCAAAAAACCGGGGGGGTTCGTGCAGGGAATCCAGTATTTCTTAGTGAAGCATCGTATAATGTAGGGCATGCTGTAATAAGCTTGTCGCAGTCATGGCGTATGAACTGATTTTGGCGGCTATCGGAGATTTTCAGGCGGGACGCTGAAAAAGTAAATGGACGTAAAATCAATAGCTTTTGCATGCTGCCCTTCCGCGATGAGGCCGCTGCTCAGCCGCATCGAAAATTCACCAGTCGGTTATCGTTTGGCCAAGGGTGTTTTCTGGACTTTGGCCGGATCAGTGATTTCGCGATCCTTAATGCTCCTTGCCTCGATTTTGGTTGCCCGAATGTTGGGGAAGGATATTTATGGCGAATACGGAATGGTCCGCTCCACGGTTGCCATGTTTGGCATGCTAGCAGGCTTTAGTCTTGGCCTTACCGCAACTAAACATGTTGCCGAGTATCGCCTGAACGATCCCGATCGCGCTGGCCGTATTATAGGTCTTTCCAGCATGTTTTCCGTATTGATGGGCATGTTGATGATGGTGGTATTGTTCATCTTCGCCCCTTGGCTGTCTGAACATACACTCAAAGCCCCGCAACTATCCGGCGCTCTGCGTATTGGTTCATTGGTCATGTTTATCAACGCAGTAAACGGCGCGCAAACCGGTGCGCTGTCTGGTTTTGAGTCATTCAAGATCATCGCTCGAGTGAATTTTCTCGTTGGCATGATCTCTTTTCCCGTTCTTGTCTGCGGGGCATATTTGGGCGGTCTCAATGGAGCGGTCTGGGCCTTGGCAGTCAACCTCTGCTTCCACTGGTTATTAAACCATATGGCATTGCAAAAGGAAGCTCGTCGCTTTCGCGTCCCGCTGCAATACAAAGGCTGCCTTAGCGAATCTTCGGTATTATGGGCGTTTAGCATGCCTGCTTTTTTAAGTGGCATAGTTGGAGTTCCAGTTTTTTGGATATGCAAGAGCATGTTGGTTAATCAACCTGACGGATACGCTGCTCTTGGTTCAATAACCGTGACCGAAAGCTGGCGCATGGTTCCTCTTTTTCTGTGCGGAATGATTGAGCAAGTCAACTTGCCCATTTTGGCCCAGCTTTACGGCAATGGAGATATACGTCTATTCAAAAAGAGCGTACTCGCCCAACTCTGTATTAATGGAACAATTGTATGTGTTGGTGCATTTTTTGTGATCTTGTTCAGCAAGCCCATCATGGCATGCTACGGGCCTCAATTCAAGAGCGACTATATGGCCTTAGTCTTTATCATCTTAAGCACGATTCCGATGCAAATGACAACGGTAGTAGGGACTGTAAATAGATGTATTGGGAAAGTCAAATGGAACATATTGATAAATGGCATCTGGGCCATAACGTTTTTAATTGCGGCCACATTCTTAGTTCAGCATGGTGCCGTGGGCTTTGCTCTGGCGACATTGATTGCCTATTGCGGTCAATTGATTACAACTGTTTTTTATCTATTCTGGCTGTTTTCTGCATATTCAGGATTTAACAATAACATCTCATCAAAAGAATGTCCCTGACACGTTTTGTTTTAGCCTTTGGGAGCATTGCAAACAACGCTCGATAGAGCATCTTTTCTAGAACTCGAATTATGACGTTACCATGCAAAAAGGTGTTATTTTCGCTAGAAAGCTCTCTGTTTACACTTGAAAACAAGACGTTTTGGTCTAAAAGTTCGTCACTTTTGCCCAACCGTCGTATAATGTAGAAAATACCGATTTTAGCGTCTCTGCTTCATTAGTATGCATAAACAACAGGGATTGCTTTCACGCTCGCGTGCCGATAATGAAGTTTGTATGTAAGGGCTCTATACCAGGAGAAGCTGACAATCAGACACTTCCCCCAAAAAAATGAGCCAAAGCTCCGCAAGGATACCCTCAATGAGTCCTTCTTTATTAATTGTTAATCCAGACGCCTTCTCGACGGGGTGGCGAGCCGCCACGCCGCGGACAATGGATATTGCGGAAGGACTGACGCGTTACGGCTGGAACGTGTCCATGCTAACAAAGCGATTATCCTATTCGACCGATCATTCCGCCCTGGAGGCGTCGTTCCAGGGGCGGATCATCCGAACACCGTTTAGTGGCACATATATTCCCTGGATGGATACCAGCGACTTCTTGCGAAGAGCAAACCGCGGATTATGGAAGCTCAAAGGTAAAGCATATTACGAGCGTACTTTCCAATTTGGGTGGGCAGCGAGAACTGCTCAGTGGGCTAAACGCGCATGGCGGAGCAACTTGCCGGATGTGATTTGGACGATCAGTTCTTCAAACCTATCGGGCGCAATCGCCGGACGCTATTTATCGCAAATATTTTCCCGGCCTTACGTTATGGAACTGCGTGATCCGCCCGTATATCCCGGCGATGACGCCCCTTGCCCAGGATTCATGTGCAGATTCAACAGAAGTCTTTGCCACAGTTCCGCGGTCGTTACAACAACGGAGTCCTATGCAGCCCACCTGAGGAAAGAAAATGGATTGAACGAGGAGCAAGTTGTGCCGATTTATCGCTCTTATCGCGGCGAGTTGGCGAAGCCCTTGGCTAAAAAAAATGGCGATGAGCTTATATTGCTTCACGCCGGTTCGCTGACAACCAGTCGCGGAGAAAATGCACGCGTTTTGTTTGAATCCTTGGCCTTGGTGTTTAAAAACAATCCTTCGTGCCGAGGACGTATTCGTCTTCGCCTGATCGGCGGAGGAAGGGGAACAGAGGAGTTCAAGCAACTTGCCGCGAAAATGAACCTGTCGACGGCACTGGAATGCGTAGACGAGATGCCTTTCGAGCAGGTCAAAAAGGAGATGGAAGCAGCAGACGTGCTGCTGGTGATTAAATATCTTGAAGATAAATATAAAATGCAAATCCCCGGTAAGCTCTTCGAATCCCTTGGGACGGGAAAGCCCATCCTGGGTGTCATGCGACGTTCCACTGAAGCTGCCAAGATTCTCAATCACTCTGGTTTGGGTATAGTGCCCGAACAAATGGATGTAGCAACATTCAGCCGAATAATTATAGAATTGTGGAACAATCGTGATCGTCTCAACGAAGTCTACCAAGCGAAGGAAGACTACGTGAAGCAATTCTCGCCGGAAATAATGGCCCAACGCGTTGATGAACTGTTGCGCAATGTGGTGACAAAGTCACGCACCGACTGAATTAATGGGATGACCTCGCCGGTAACAGAGCTCTTTGATGGTCCGAACGTAACAGAGAGCATTATAGACAAATTGGAAACACAAGACATGTCAATGGCGTACTCAAGCGTTGCCCCGAACGTTATCCCAAAGACTGCAGCCAAGTATCAAGATATTACAACTCGGCTGAGCTACTACCTTCTCGTACTTATCGCATGCTGTTCCCCATGGGGAAACGTCTTCCGCCTTCACGGTTTTGGAGACCGCGGCATGC
>CAZISU010000452.1:0-5533 GCA_964541935.1 uncultured Planctomycetaceae bacterium
CGACGATTTATCGATTTTATGCAACCCCAATTCCTAAGCCTGACGTGGCACTAGTTAGTACCCAACAAATGTAAATGCCGATTCTTATCCAGATTGGAAGACTCCAAATCATAAGACTCAGACCGCCTACTCCAGAACATAGGATTAACACTAGCAACTTAACGAAGGGATTGCGCCATGTGATATAATATTTTTCTATAAAAGTTGGTTTGGTTAAATTCATCAATAGCCTCGATGCATGTGAGGTTGTAAAAAGGGGACATTCTACTTTATGACAAAAAGGCAAATATCCCCTTTGGTTTACCTCTGCATTTTTTAAGTGTTTCTGATGTGGGATCGTTATTTTGTCAATCGTCTTCGCTTGAACTCGCGAAGCCCATCCATTTATATCATCTTCCAACCACTTGTCACTAAAGCTATTTGTTGTCGTTCTTTCTCCTCGAATTCTTCAAGCTTGTAGGCCGGGTCTCGACCCGGCACGGTGTGGCAATTAGGGCGGTGGTGTAACCCGCTCCCTCCTGTACCTCCGGCACCCCGGGGCTACCCGTTGTTGCCGGGTTATAACCCGGCCTACGGTGTTTAGAGTAAATGCCGCGCCTTAATCTCCAAATAGCGGTTCACCAACGGCGCCGTCATCGTCTCTGGAAAAACGTCCAGCGACAACACCCCCTTCCCTTCCAAATCGGTGATTACCTGTTTTCGCCAGGAAAGGATATCGGCCGCGGCGGCGGCTTGCCAGAAGCGTTTGTCTAGCCGCCCGCCCAGCGGTGCGTTGGGGAGTTCGTATTGCACGGCGTCGAAGAGACTATGGTCGCGCAACAACACGCCTAGTGGCAGGTGGCGTCCCACGAGGTTCGAGAGGTAGCGCTCGATCTGGTTGGTATTAACCTCATCGATTACGTTCGTGATTAGCACCACCAGCGAGCGTTTGCGGCAGTGCGAGGCCAGGTAGCGGAAGGCCAGGTCGTAACGCGATTCGACCAGCGTGGGGAAGCGGTCGAACGACGCGTGCAGCAGGCGGTTCATCTGGTTCATGCCCGAGCGGGGCGGGACGAAACTGTGTACGCGGTCGGAGAAGGCGATCAGTCCCACCGAATCGCTTTGCCGCAGGGCCACGTAGCTCAGCATCAACAGCGCGTTGAGCCCGTGGTCCAAAAGGCTCAGCCCGGCCGCCTGGTTGGTCATCATGCGGCCGCAATCCAACAGGAAAATGATGCGCTGCGATTGGCTCGATTGATAATCCCGCACAGTCAGCTTGCGGCGTCGCGCGGTGGCCCGCCAGTCGATGTGTTTGTAGTTATCGTCGACCGTATAATCCCGCAATCGTTCGAAGTCGTGATCCTGGCCGATACGCCGCGTACGCCGCACGCCCAACAGGTTCAGCCGATCGGTACGGGCCAGCATGGCATATTGCCCCAACTGCTGCATGTCGGGATAAACGTTAATAACGCTCTCGACCGCGTAGTCCAAGTGCCGGTTCCAAAACCCCATGCGGCTGCCCACACGAACGTGCGTCTCCGAAATCGCAAAGGCCCCGCGACGGCGAGCGCGGAGCGTGTATTCCAACACCAAACGGCTCCGCGCCGGCAACGTCTCGAAAAACTCGCTCGGCCGTGGGCAAAGATCGTCATCGACGCCGTCGCAAACAGTAATATCAAACGCCCGCCCCGTGTGGTTCAAGATGGTCAGCGTGACCGCGTGCGGTTTTTCCAGCGACAAAATCCGCCCGGTCGTGCGTTCGGCCGAGAACCCGGCTTTGGAAGGCAACGTCGCCAGATCGGCCACCAGCAGCCCCACCAGCACCAGGTCGGCAACGACCACCAGCGGCAAGGCCTTGTCGCTTCCCAACAGCAACAACGCCAACACCACCGGCACAATGGCCAGCAGCACCAGCCGCCGACTGGGAAACACGCGAAACCACCAGCCCAGCGCCCCCAGCGGCAGGGCCACGGCCACAAGCTTCAATAAGACTACCAGCAGCGGAGTCACAGGCGGGGCACCTCCAGCGAATTGATCAACGAACGCAGCAGGTCATCGACATCGTGCCCCTCGACCTCGGCCTCGGCCGATAGGATCACGCGATGCCGCAACGCCGGCAAAGCCAACTCGACCACGTCGTCGGGCACGGCATAGTCGCGGCCGCGAAAAGCCGCCAGCGTCCGCGCGCCTTGCATCAAAGCCAACCCGGCCCGCGGCGAAGCGCCCATGTGGAACTGCGGCCACTCGCGCGTCAGCCGCACCATCTTGTTGATGAAATCCAACAGTTTGGGATCCACCCGCACTTGACCACACAGCAGGCCCATCTCCACAATCTCCTCGGGCGTGGTCACCGTTTCCAACTCGGCCAGACGCGTGTCGAGTTCCACACGCGTGCTGTGCATTTGCAGAATACTGGCCTCCTCTTCGGCCGACGGATAATTCAAAATCAGCTTGAAGAGAAAACGGTCCAACTGAGCCTCGGGCAAGTTGTACGTGCCTTCCGACTCGATAGGGTTCTGCGTGGCCAGCACCAGAAACGGCCGCTTGAGCTTATGCACCGTGCGTTCGACCGTAACGCGATACTCCTGCATAATCTCCAACAACGCGGCGTGTGTCTTGGCCGGCGAGCGGTTGATCTCGTCGGCCAAAAGCAACTGCGTAAAAACCGGCCCCGGACGAAAGCGGAAGTCTTGGGCCTTGGCATCGAAGATCGGCGAGCCCGTAATGTCCGAAGGCATGAGGTCGGCCGTAAATTGAATCCGCCCGAACTGGCAACCCAACACGCGCCCCAGCACCCGCACAAACAGCGTCTTCCCTAGCCCGGGCACACTCTCAATCAACACATGCCCTCCCGAAAAAAGCGCGACCAGGGCCCCCTGAACAAACTCGTCCTGTCCCACGAATATCCGACTCACCTGTTCCAAAATACGGTCGAACAAGGGATGCCGCGGCTTATCCTCAGCAAGCGGCTGTTCCACAACCTGCGCCTCATCAACTTGACTTTCACCCCCCGAAACCGCTTCCGGTTCAAAAGGCGAATCCCCCGACGGTTGTAACGTGTTCTCGTGTTCAGACATTTTTATGATTATTCAAAGTTGGGATTAGTTTATAATTAAAATTTTTCATAAAGGTCGAAGGAACACTAATTTCCTCTAATCAGCACTAATTCCAGGAGCACCGTATTTCATGGTACGTCTTGGACGCTCCCAGCAATGCTGAATTTACCAGTGTTTTCGTCGAAGGTAAATGCATTTGCTACATCAAGCTTCATTGCATCTTCAATTGCATGGAATGTCGCATAAGCCATGCACATTATGGTGGTGTCTACTGGATGGCCATGCACCTTTTCCACTTGAACACACATGTTGTCATTCATAACCGGAAATCCTTGTGCTGCTTCCTGAAACACCATAAAACCATACTTAATACCACGTGACCAGGATGGATTCGTATCTTGTGGTATGTCTATTTTGCAACCATGATCCAGAATGAGTTCTACATCCACAACAACCTCAGCATACTTCACGTGTGAGTATTTTTGCCACGTAAGATATCCCCTACCAAGCATTTTTCTCTACCCTCGTTACAAAGGAGCAAGCTTTCTGCCAAGTTATGCGCATCATTAATGATGCGTCACGGACGCACACTACACAACTTTGATGTCTAGCACATTATTCATTAGATATTCTTAATTGGACATTCATTCTTCATTCTGGCTTCCTCATTCGTCATTCCCTCTCCCCCCTCAATCCTTCCCCTTCATCGCCTGCCGATACTGCTGCAACCGACCATGAGCAAACGCCTCATCCCCAGAAAGCTCCAGCAACTCGCCCATAGCGTCGATGTGGCGTCCGAAATCGCTGAGCGTTTCCGTCTTGACCTCTCGCGGCCGGCCGAAGATGGGCACCTTCCAAAAACAAAACACTATCCCCACTACGGCCGCTTGCAGGAGTATCCAATTGGTGGGCCAGACGGCGAAAATCTCGAAACCGCTGGGACCGCCGCCCATAAAATCGCTCGACGAAATCAGCGG
Source organism: uncultured Planctomycetaceae bacterium (assembly GCA_964541935.1). GTDB lineage: Bacteria > Planctomycetota > Planctomycetia > Pirellulales > Thermoguttaceae > JAFGTN01. The sequence continues at coordinate 4,013 of CAZISU010000452.1, forward strand.
GTCGCCTCGCTCGCTTTCCAGGAACACCACCGCTTGCTGGGGCGATCCGACCAGTTCGATCAGCTTGTCGGCCAGGCGGCGGTGCTCGTGGTTCACCAGCGGCAGGTTCAGTAAAAACGATCCGTTGGCAACCACGATCAATTGTCCGTCACCCAACGGTTGGCGGCTGACGAGCATATCGCCCTCCGACCTCAGCATGACCCAGGCACCGGGGGCCGCTTTCATGCGGCCGTGCAATTCAATATCCAGTTCCGACGCGTCAATGTCTTCGTGCCAGTCACTACAATCATCCAACGTGCGAACCTTGCGGTGCTTCAACGAATTGTCGTAAGTGAACCAATCGCAATCCTGCGGCGACGCGGCGGCACGTCTTTTATCGAGTTCGTTTTTTTCTTCCATCAAGCGGCTCTGGATCTCGAAACGCTGATCCTTGGGCGCCGTGGGCTTAATCGTCTTCCAATAATGCGACGCGGCATCATAATCGCGGCCCACATAGATCAACGTCCGCCCGGGCTCTTCGCTCAGCCAATTTTCCAGACACTCAATGGTCTTAGCCGAGGGCACCGTAAAGTTGTCGGGGAACCACACAATGCAATCGGCCCCCCGCTGCAGCTTGGGCGTGAGCATCCGCCGCGAATAAACCCGATGCCCGGCCTGCTCGAACATTTTACCCAGAACGGACGTGCCGTTCACACTGGTAGTCGTGCCGCCGGATTGCCGACACCCGTAATCCGTGGCAATATCGTCGGCCGGACGCGTGGCCAGGTAACCGATGCCGCAGACAACAAACACCCCCGCAAGCGACATCAGCACCACCAGCACGGTAGTACGAGCCTTGCTTTTCGCGTCGTTTTGTGGCGTTTGTTTATTGGTCATTATTGTGTGTTATGTTGCGTTAGTTTTGCCGTACTACCGATTTCAGGCAATACTAACCCGAAGCGCAAGCGAAGGGAGTCGCGACGTTCATCCTCACTTCCCCCTTCGCTTGCGCTTCGGGTTAGTATTATCACCATTCCCCAGCATCGACGCCAGTTGCGTATCGAAACTCGCAACCTGTGCCCAACAGTCCTCGAAACGCGGCCGGTGGATCGAACGGTTGCCGAAGAAAAAATCCTCGAACACCTTCATCGTTTCTTCGACGTGCGGACGCAGGTTGTGCCCGCGGCCGAGTTCGCGCAGGTACTGCCGATTCGTCTTGCCGCGAGTCATACGGATCATATGGTAGCGGTCCAACTGCACCAACTGATAGCTGAACAGGTACTTAACGGCCTCGCCGAATTCGCCCTGCTCGTAGTAATGCCGCGCTGCCTCCAACAAGTTAGACATATCGGCCGCCACCTGAAACGGCAAGGCCTCGATGCGGCGTCGGCCTTCAGCCACATCATCGCCAGAATCGGCGGCCGCTAACGTCGGCAGAAGATTCTCTTGTTGAACAAACGCCCGCACCAGAAAAAACACCAGCACCAACGCCACGACCACTATCAGCCCAAAGGCCAATACTCGCAGCAAGCCGGCCAACCC
>CAZISU010000453.1:0-5517 GCA_964541935.1 uncultured Planctomycetaceae bacterium
CAGCCGCGACGAAGGGTTCGAAGGTCGGCCTGGGCGGCCAGAACATGTATTTCGAGCCGAAAGGCGCTTTCACGGGCGAAATCAGCTCGGCCATGCTTCTGGACAACGGCTGTCAATACGTGATTTTAGGACACAGCGAACGGCGTCACATTTTCGGCGAGACCGACGAGGAAATCAATAAGAAGGTCAAGGTAGCCCTCGCGGCTGGCCTGACGCCAATCGTTTGTGTCGGCGAGACGCTGCCCGAGCGCGAGAGCGGCTCGACGATGGACGTGATTCGCACTCAGTTCAACGGCTCGCTGGCCGGTATCAGCGACGACGACATGAAGAAGATCGTGATTGCCTACGAGCCGGTTTGGGCGATCGGCACGGGCATGACGGCCACCCCCCAACAGGCCGAGGAGGTGCATCTCGATCTTCGCAAGATAATGGAATCCTGCTACAATAGCGAGATTGCCGAGACTGTGCGTATCCAGTACGGGGGCAGCGTGAAGCCTAGCAACGCCGCCGAACTGCTTGGGCAACCCAACATCGATGGCGCTCTGGTTGGCGGAGCCGCCCTCAAGGTAGATGATTTCATGGGAATCATCGCCGGCGCGAAATAATCGACGATTCGAAAATAGAGAATTATAATGTCTACAATCTTCTTGATTTTGATGTTCCTTTCGGCGTTGTTCTTGATCTTGCTGGTTCTTGTCCAGCGTGGCAAGGGCGGCGGCTTGGCCGGCGCGTTTGGCGGCATGGGCGGCCAGAGCGCGTTTGGCACCAAGGCCGGCGACCTTTTCACAAAGGTTACAATCGGCGTAGCCTTCTTCTGGATTGTGCTTTGCATCGCGGGCGTGGGCTTGATGAAGGATCCCGGTTCACGAATGAAGGATAACATGGGAGCCAATTCGGCTCCCATCACCGAATTGGAAAAAGTCGGCGCCGAACCCAGTTCCGAACCGGCTCCCAAAGAAGGCACCTAATCACCCGCATTGGTAAAAAGAGGAGTACCCCCGCCTTGCTGCTAAGCATGACTGGTTTTGGCGAAGCGCACGCTCAGCAAGACGGCCTGGCCGTTGCGTCCGAGGTCCGCTCGATTAACAGCCGCTATCTGAAGGTTACCGTGCGCTGCGGCGAAGGCTATGCGGCCTTGGAGCCGAAGGTCGAGAGCATGCTGCGCGATAAGCTGCGGCGGGGAACGATCTCGGTTAACGTGCGGGTAACTCGAACCAAGTCGTGCGAAGACTACCGCATCGACACCGATCTGCTTGATCGATATCACGAAAGCTTCCGCCAGTGGCAAGAAAGCCGCGGTTTGGACCAACAAGCCAGCGTCGATAATTTGCTGATGCTGCCCGGCGTGATCAACGAAGAGCTGGCATCGGCCGCGGACGTGGAAGCCGATTGGCCGCTGATCGAAAAAACGCTGCAAGACGCCGTTGGAAACTTGACGCGGATGCGTGAAGACGAAGGCCGGGCCATGGAGTCCGACCTGCGGAAAAACTGCCTCGCGGCTGCCGAAGCGTTGGACGCCATCGAGAGCCGAGCTCCGTTGGTGGTGGAAAGCTATCGCCAACGCCTGAGCGATCGGCTGGCAAAGACACTGGCCGAACACAAAATTGAACTGGAGCCGGCCGACATCATCAAGGAAGTCGGACTGTTTGCAGAGCGGAGCGATATTTCGGAAGAGATCGTCCGTCTCAGGAGCCATTTAGAGCAGTTCTTTTCGATCATGGAACTGTCGGACAGTTCCGGCCGGAAGTTGGATTTCATCACGCAAGAGATGTTTCGCGAGACGAACACCATCGGCTCGAAGGCGAACGATGTGGAAATCGCTCGCAGCGTGATCGAGATTAAGGCCAATATTGAACGACTCCGCGAGATGATACAAAACGTCGAGTAAGCATGGGGACGAATCTGGGAAAATTGGTGATCGTCTCCGGGCCGTCGGGCGCGGGAAAGACGACGGTTTTGGCCGGTGTTTTCGAGCAGTCGCCGGTGCCGCTGGCCAAGAGCGTTTCGGCAACCACGCGCAGCCCGCGGCCGGGCGAAGTCGACGGAGTTGACTATCACTTCATTTCGGCGGAGGAATTTGCGAAGCGACGCGAGCGGGGCGATTTTCTCGAGTGTTTCGAGGTTTTCGGAAGCGGACAGTGGTACGGCACGCTCGAGAACGCGGTGACCGAGGGGTTACAAAGCGGAAAGTGGGTCGTTTTGGAAATTGACGTCCAAGGCGCCGTCGAAGCTTTAAAACGATTCCCCGACGCGATTACAATTTTTGTCAGTCCGGGAGGACGAGCGGAACTCGAACGGCGGCTACGCGGCCGGGGTACCGAAAGCGACGACGTCGTCGAGCGGCGGCTTGAAGAAGCACAACGCGAGTTGGACATGGCCGACCGCTATCGCTATCAGGTCGTCAACGACAACGTGCGGCGGGCAGTCGATGAAATCTGCGATATCCTCAGTGACAATTGACGGTGACAATGACGCCACCGACAAAAGGCTCTTAAAGAACGATAATACGGAGAAGGAACAAGATGATTGACGAACTTCGCGAAGAAGCAATTGTGGCAAAGGTGGGCGGACGTTTTAAACTGTCGACGCTGATTCAAAAGCGTCTGGTCGCTCTGAACTCGGGTAGCCGGCCGCTGGTCGATGTTAAAACCGACGATAAGATCACGATCGTGATTCAGGAGATCCTGCAAGATAAGATCTACTTGGATACCGCCTCGAACCTGCATGTGGCCGAAAGCCAGGGCGCCTCGTCCGAGCTCGATTTTACGAAGCTTTAATATGAACGGTCGAGAGCTATTGATCGGCGTGACGGGCGGAATCGCCGCTTACAAGACGGCCACTTTAGTGAGCCGTCTGGTGCAAGCGGGGGCGGGCGTGACCGTGGTGATGACACAATCGGCCACGGAACTGATCGGCCCGAAGACGTTCGAGGCTCTTACCGGCCGGCCCGTGGGACTCGGTTTGTTCGAAGACAGCCCGCATCCGCATATCGAACTCGGCAGCAACGCCGAACTGCTTTGCGTGGCCCCGGCAACGGCCAATCTGCTGGCCAAGGCCGCGCATGGACTGGCCGACGATCTGCTTAGCACGGCGCTGCTGGCCTTCGACGGCCCCGTCATCATGACCCCGGCGATGAACACCCGCATGTGGGAAAAGCCGGCCGTGCAGCGCAACCTCAAACAACTCGAAGACGACGGCGTTGTTATGGTGGGTCCGGAGGAAGGGTATTTGAGCTGTGGCGAACGTGGGGGCGGGCGGATGGCTTCACCGGAGAAGATTTTTGAGGCGATCAGGGGAGAATTAGGAATGTCGAAATCAGAATGAGGAAAGAATTAAGAATTCCGAATGCAAAATGTTCAATGCGCGTTCGTAATTCTGATTTCAACATTCTTAATTCCTTCCTCATTCTAGTTTCCTAATTCCTCATTATCTCACCACCGTCCCTTTATTTTTTCCCCTGCAATCAGCTATGTCACGCATTCTCATCACATCCGGCCCTACGCGTCAGTATCTCGACCCGGTTCGTTACATCAGTAACGGGTCCAGCGGGCGGATGGGGCGTGCTTTGGCCCAGGCTGCTATCGAGGCGGGACACGAGGTGGTGATTGTCAGCGGACCGGTTGATATAGAGTACCCACGGACGGCCGAAGTTATACCGGTGGTTTCAACCGAGGAGATGCTGGAAGCGGCCCTGAGCGTTTGGAGCGATTGCGACGGAATGATCGGCGTAGCCGCGCCGTGCGATTATCGACCGCTTGAGGTGGCCGAAGGGAAAATTGCAAAAAACGGTGATTCTCTTACGATAAAACTTATCGAAACGCCGGATATCGTGGCCGGACTGGCCGAGGTTAAAACCTCGCAATGGATGGTGGCATTTGCCTTGGAAACCGCAGATCGCCACCTGCGGGCTATGCAAAAGCTGGAACGAAAAAAATGCGATTTAATCGTTATTAACGGCCCGCAAGCGATGTTTTCGTGCAAAACACGCGTCGAGATTCTCGACCGCAGCGGGCAAGTGCTGGCCGATATCGACGGCAGCAAGTTGCAGGTCGCCGTGGGGGTGTTCGGCGTGATCTCGCGGCAGCTTATCGAGCAATAAGCACTCACTCTCACGATTTTTCGCTGCCCAACGTCCGGAAAAAAGTCCGACAAGTTGTTATTACCGTAGGATTGATTGTTTTCACATCCAGAAAGATGAGTAACTTTAAGGAGATAGGTAATGACGATTGAGTGTCTTTCTGCTGGGATTTTGTTTGCCGACTGTGGATGCGAGCCGATTGCTCGGCTGCCCGAGCCGGGTGAACTGGTCAAAACCGACCGCATCGGCCTGACTCTTGGGGGGTGCGCATCGAATGCGGGACTCGATTTGGCAAAGTTGGGCGTGCAGGTCGGGGTTTCCGGTTGCGTGGGTTCGGACGGTTTTGGTGAGTTCGTTGTCGAGGAACTCCAAAACGGCGGTGTGGACACCAAGGGTATCCATGCTCTGGACGGTCGCGGTACGGCGTGCAGTTTGATTATCAACGTGGAAGGGGCGGATCGCAGGTTCATCAGTTCGCCAGGTGCTTGTTTGGATTTTAGCGTCGCACATATCCCGACCGATTGGATCGACGAGGCCAAGGTGATCTATGTGGGCGGCTATTTGATGATGCCGGCGTTGGAGACTCAGGAGTTGGCCGATCTTTTCCGCAAGGCCCGCGCGGCGGGAACGAAGACCGTCTTGGACGTGGTCTTGATGGGCTCGGACGATTATTGGAAGGGCTTGAACCTAGTGTTGCCCGAGACCGACGTCTTTCTGCCCAACGACGACGAGTCGGTGGTTCTGACCGGGCTGAAAGATCCCTTGGAGCAGGCCAAGCGTTATCGCGACGCGGGCGCCAAGTCGGTTGTGATTACACAGGGCGCTGATGGTAGCATTTATTTGGGCGATGACCTTTGCCTGCGGGCTGGCGTATATCCCACGCAGGTCGTGGGCGGCACCGGGTCGGGTGATGCGTTCGATGCCGGCTACATAGCCGGCATATTGGCCGGCGAGGATCCGGCCGGTTGTCTGCGTTGGGGCTCGGCCTTGGGAGCAAGTTGCGTGCGGTCGATCGGCGCCACCGAGAGCGTTTTTAATCGAGCCGAGGCCGAAGCGTTTATGGCCGAGCATGAGTTGGTGATTGAAGAGGTGTGAGGTGTGGGCTGTGAGACCTGAGACATTGATCATTGGACATTGCTCCTTTGGGAATTTGCCAAAAAAGGATTTGTACTATGCGAATCGGTGTATTTTGCAGTGGCGGGGACGCCCCGGGAATGAATGCATGCGTGCGGGCCGTTGTACGGACGGCCGTCGGCTCGGGGCACGAGGTCGTGGGCATCCTGCGCGGCTATGAGGGAATTCTCAACGAGGATTTTTATATCGACCGGGAAGGCCGGGCCTTGATGTCATTGCGGTCGGTTTCGGACCTTGCCCGCATGGGCGGCACGATCTTGCATTCACGCCGCAGCGATAAGTTCCGGACCGAAGAAGGACAGAAG
>CAZISU010000454.1:0-5516 GCA_964541935.1 uncultured Planctomycetaceae bacterium
CCGGCGATGCGTCGATGTGCAGTTGCACGCCCAGGCTCGGCAACGAAAGCGAGTCGCCCGCCCATTGCCCCTCCTCATCGAGCCCTTCGACCAGATCGGCCATGATGGCTCGCAGTTCGTCGACGGCGATATTATAGATCACCAGCCGCGGCCGTTGCGAAAGCAGCACCAGTACCACCGACAGCCCGTAAAGCGAGGCCAGGAACAGCCAAACAAACGGCCCGAACAGAGTCGAGGCCGCGTTTGGATAGAACATTTCGAACGGCCCCACCATCACCAGCCCGAAAACGCCCACCCCCATAGCGGACGTATCGCGAATCCCGGAAACGACGAACGGCCGCCGCGCGAGATTCATACCCCCCAGTATGAGCAGGTAAGCCGCAAGCGGACCCAGGGCAAGGCAAAGGCGGAATGGGTCCATGGTTCTTGTTCTCTGGGACGAAAATTGAACGAGTAGTCGACAGATCTATATTGTATCCGCAATTTAGCGCGATGGTCAACGCAATACGCGTCCGCGACGCACCATGAACTCCCACACATGCAACAATCGCGGTCGGGTTTGCAGCCAGGCCCGCTCATTGTATACTTCGTCTTCTGGGCAGAATAACCAGCCAACGCGTCGCTTTTTAGCCGCCGGCGCCAAGTTTCCAGGAGTTTTCAGCATGTCAGACTCATCCGTCTTGAACTTGTCCGACCATATCCGCTCGATTCCAGATTTTCCCAAACCGGGTATCTTGTACCGCGATATTACAACCCTGATGGCCCATCCGGCGGCATTTCGCAAGGCCATTCGGCAAATGGTCGAGCGGCTCGAAGGCATGGAAATCGACGCCATCGCCGCGGCCGAGGCGCGTGGGTTTCTCTTCGCGGCCCCGCTGGCACTCGAACTAGACGTGGCCCTGATCCCCGTCCGCAAGCCGGGCAAGCTGCCCAGCGAAACTATCGCGCATAGCTACGAGTTGGAATACGGTAGCGACACGCTGGAAATCCACGCCGACGCCCTCAAACCGAGTGACCGTGTATTGATCGTCGACGATCTGCTGGCCACCGGCGGCACTATCGAAGCCTGCTGTCGCCTGGTCGAAAAGGCCGGCGGCACGGTTGTCGGCTGCGCCTTCTTAATCGAACTGGTCGGACTCGGCGGCGCTAAAAAAATCGCCGAGTATCCGCATATTAGTTTGATTAAGTACGATTGAGTGTCCGTGGCTCCGGTCGACAGGCTATTTTTCTTGCTCTGAATTGAACACGCGAATGCAATGGGATACTGATGGCTACAGCTAGACGCTTTCAATATTCACTAAAGCTCTTGCTCCTGTTGCCGCTGATATTTGCAGTGCTTTGGGGAATTTTATATTTATCGTTGAAGTCGATCCATAAAGACCATTATTTGCGTTGGGAAAAAAGAACAGAAGAAAAAATATGTTTTAAGAATCTTCGTAACATCCGCACGGGCATGATGGCCTACTCCAATCACTGGAAAACCAACATGCCGGCTTGGACTACTGACGTAGAAGGAAAAAAAGCCCACAGTTGGCGAACCTTGATCCTCAGGCATCTTGATGAAGTTGAATTTAATCCTCTCCTCGATTGTAACGGATCTCCCAGCATCCCCACTCGCTATATCCCTTACCACTACGATTTGTCGTGGGATCTGGGAGCAAATAAACATATTGAAGCCATACCGTCGTTATATAGGTGCAAGGAACATGAGTTTGTATACAGCCTCGAAGAACCTGGTTATTCGCCCCCAGGTTTCACTACCAGCTACGTTGCAATTATTCGAGAAGAGAATGACCCGACGATTATAGCCGTGATTGAAATGCCGGGCTCAGGAATTGCGTGGCATGAGCCTAATGACTTGAGTCGAACCAAGCTTGCGCAGTTGTTGCGAAACAGCAAATGCTACTGGCCCAATGATCGCGTTAGGGTTTTATGGCCTAACGGTACTGTGGAACATACAACATGTGACGCGATTCTCAAAAAACTGGGCGACTGACCAGAAAGCGATTATGGTTCTTCATGGATTTTAGTGAGGTGATTGAGAGGACGGAAAGTAGAGGATAGTTTGCCGACAACCATTGCACTTCCTAAAACCGCCGCAAGCGGCTGGGCTAACATGCGTTGCATCCAACTTCACTCTGCAACATAGCGGTACTTAAAACGCCCGTCCGGGGCCACGTCGCCACTTGTGTAGAAATCCAGCACGTCGCCCGGCTTTTGCCAGTTGTCGACCCATTTGAAGTCTAGCCGCAGCGAGGTGGTGTTTTCCGCAAGCCCCAGAGCCGCACGGGGCACGACGATTTGCATCTCGTTGCCGGTCACGCGGTATTGAACGTCGGCCGCTTTCTTCCACGTGAACCCGTCCGCGTTGCGCTCTAGCGTGGTTTTGCTTTCGCTGGCAACAGAGCGGTTAACGATAAAATCAAACCCCCGCCATCCGGTTTTATGATCGGCATCGACATCGATCAACAGGTTCATCCAGCAGGGGTCTTTATGCGAGCTGATCGGCTTGCGGGTTCGCACGTAAAAGTAAACATTCTTCTCATCGCGAGCCACCTTGGCAAGCAGCAACTCGTTGCGGCCGCTGTTGTTTTTGTAATGGGTTTTGCCCGTGCCTTTGTGGTCGCGGGGTGTCGTATCGCCAGCGCCGTCGCGGAACTCGGACAACACGTCTTGCCACTGCTCGAAACCGCCTTCGAGACGGATGGTTTTCGCCCCCGAGGCCGTCGGCAGCGGCGTCATGCCCTTGTAACGTCGCACATTGGCGACCAACTGGTAATAGTAGTTATCGGCATGGCTGCACTTGGCCGGCTCGATATCGCGGCTGCATTGCTGGTCGAACTGGTCGCAGAACACCAGCGGATTGCCGGCCCTTTTCAGATACGTGGCGATCCATTCGTTCCAGCCGGTGACCATCACGAACGGCGGTTGCAACTCGTGGGCACGCGTCCACTGTTCTTGGAAATTATGCCCGTGATCGACCGAAGCGGGCCGGGTGTCCAGGCATTTATTGTGGAAGCTCCGCCCCCGCGCGTTGCCATCGCTCATCATCGTGACCTGCCCGTCCGATTGGCGCAAGTTCTGGGCCACCGAGACATTAACCTGCTCGGGTTTTTTGGCGTCGGTCGTATAACCGTAGTGCTGGGGATACGTGGCCTCCCAGTGCCAGGCGTAGGGCGTGTCGACCTGCGTAAAGGGCCAGTGCGCGCGGCGTAGCGTGAAGAATTTATTCACTTCATCATCGGCCTTGGCCGGGTCGCAGATCAACAACGGCTTGCCTTCCCAAACAAACCACAGGTCGCGATACAAACCCGGCTTGTAGAGTTCTTCATATAGCTTCTTCGCGGTCTGGCCGGCCGACGAATTGAGCATAAACGCGATTTGCGGCGTGCGTCCGCCCTCGCGGCGTACCTGCGTGAAGACCTCGCAGAGCTTCATATAAACGTCGCGATAAGTGACGGCGTTTGTGGCGTCGAAGATCAATGTGTCGACACCCGCGTCGGCCAGCAGATGCGCATGACGTCGTAGCACCCACGGGTCGGCGCTGTGGTAATATCCATAGAGCGGCTCGCCCCAAAAGTGCATGGCGCCCACCGGCCCCCACGGCGGCGAGGTCCGCTTTTCCAGGGCGTGAGGGTTCGCGGCCAGAATTTTCGAGACGTCATACGGACCCTGATCCTTGGGCCCATGGCGATCCAACCAGAGAAAATAAAATATGCCCACAAAGCGGTCCTTCTTCAAAGCCGGAACCTGATCGCCCGCGGGCAACACCCGATCGAGGTTATCGACCGCCGGCCACGGCACGCCCGGGTTTATGCCCACACAAGCCGCGGCATTTTCCGATTTCGTGGTATCTTCGGCTGCAGATGTCAATCGAGCAAACAACGCAATCAAACAGATAACAAACACGGTTGCTGCGCAAGATGATTGACGCATGGCGGGCTCCGTTTCTTCAGGTTTGAGCGGGAAGGTGCATGGGGGGGTAACAGGATGGAAATGCCATTATATCAAATGCGTCAAACTTTTCCAGCAAAACCCCAAACCGCCGCAAGAATCTATTCCAACCGCACATTGTCCAGGTGCAGCACCCGCGGTCGGTCCAAATTGAGCAAAATAACATGCACGTTGGCCACGCGGGAAAGATCCATCGTCCGCCCGGCGGGCGCCGCGGCCACGTCTGAGAGCGGGATCTCGATTTCATGATCGCCCGGGACGAGTCGGAATATTTTCTCAAAACGGTCGTTAGAGTCGCACGTGTGCCCCGCGTCTTGCACCCTCACAAAAAGTTCCACGGGCGGGCCTTCGTCAACGGTAACATCGAAGGCCAAAGTCTCGTACTTCGACCAATCGTGCAGCAACCCCTTGGAAACAATGCCCGGATAAGCGGACTGTTCGAGGTCCATCCGCAACGACGCTTGTCCGTGGGTGGCGTGATCGGGCGTCCGCGTCAAGCGACAATCGCTCGGCTTCCAGCGCGTCATTTCCAGCCGGCCCTCGAACGATGCCAGTATCGGCTCGTCCAGTCGTTGCATCAGGCAATCTACCATAATAAACGGCGCGCGGAACGCTCCCAGCACGAGCAACATAATTGCCCCCGCCGTGGCCCAGCCGCGCAGTCGTCGCGACTGGTTGCTACGGGTTGTTGCCCACAGCACACCGGCCGTAACGCCCAGCGTATTGGCCACGATATCGTGCCAACTGGCGCTGCGCCCGATAAAATGCTGCAAAATTTCAACCAGAATTCCGCCACCCACAAGAAATATCCACACGCCCATCACGACCAGCCGCTTTTGTCGCGCGGTCCGCTGCGGCAACAAGAATACCAGCATGGCCGCGAACAGAGCAAACGCCGGGCCGTGCAACATGTCGAAGACGACCCCCAAAGGCCGACCCAAAAACGGCACCGGCGCAACCAGTCCCACCCCCATAAGCACGGCCAAAACGGGCGTAATGATCCACGTCGCTCTGGATACCGTGCGATCCTCCTCGATCGCGCCGGTTTTCCCTGTAGCCAATTTTTCCGTGGCCGATTTTTCAGTCGCCGAGTTGTTTGACGAGGGGCTTTGCATCTTATTCCAGAAGTTTGAACGAAAGTGACACACCAATAACGCGACTCGCAGTCGCCGCATTTACACAAGGATAAAACCGTTTCCCCCCCAGGGCAAGCCCGCTAGCGTGATACACCTGTGTGGCGAGCCTGTGTGGCACGCCCAGAATGAGCGTGATCCTTGCATCAAACACCCATACAACCCGAGTTATTCATGCCCACGAGTCGAATCCCAACATCATTGCTCCGTAGGGTTGGCACACGTGGGGGGTTCGGGTATTCTGGGGCATACCGGGGCGCAAGCCGCACACAAGAAATATTACCTTGCGTCTTGGCGCAAAGAGGAAATCAAAGTCTTTCATTCTGGATCTGGAAATGCATGAGATAATCACACGGCTGCTTTGGACAGGTAACCTTAGACCTCGTACAGTAATTACTTCCCGATATTTACCCTCGGTTTTATGGTGTA
>CAZISU010000455.1:0-5515 GCA_964541935.1 uncultured Planctomycetaceae bacterium
AACTACCACCACTACCTAAACCAAAAATCACTTCAGAGGGCTGAAGTGTTACGATAATCTATAATTTCCTTTGGCGAATATTTATTGTTGCCGACGACGTCGATTTCTCCGAGTAGGGCTTTGGATCCTTCCGCGAAGAACTGGATTATCAGGAATGCGTTTTTACCGTCTTCTTCTGGAACGACGTTTACGTGGAACACGGGGGAAAAATATCCCATGCCGGACATTACTTGTCTTACTTTGGATCTTATTCTTTTAATCGTTATTTTATCAAATGCGGCCGGTTTATCCGTTTTCCAAATGGCAGAATGCAGTTGGACGGTGTTTCCTTCCTTGTCGATCCAATTTGGAAACGTCTTTCCATCTTTCTCGATAACACCGCCAAGCCGTGAGCCCTCGGGAGGGCAGGCCGACGAAAGCCACTTTATGATCGAGTCTGACGGGATGCTTCTGTTACCCCTTACCACAATTCGGCCCGCAATGTATCGTGGCCCTTCTTCGATTTTGACGTGGATCTTTTCCGTAGATCGGTCGATTCGGACTGTAGCCTTTGCGTCGGGGAATCCTGAATGCTGGTAACCCGCAAGAATTTTGTCGCGGAGCATGTCGCGATAGGAATCCAGTGGCGCGGCCGGGTGGGCCGCGAGCAATATTTCGAGATTGACTGACACCGCCGATTTCAAGGCTTTGGGCGTGAAAAGTTTGCAGCCGTCGATAACCAGCCTATCGGGATTACCATAATCGTCGACACAGGCTGGATCGCGTGCAATTGCGACAGAAGCCAGCAAGACAATAACGAGCACTAAGCACAGCCGTTCGTAAGCGGCTCTCATCGCAAGCCCTCCCCGTAGGCGAAATAAATGGCTCAAGTTCATCATAATACGAGTCTACCAGGGGGTGGTTGGTTCGGGCAACACTGATTTGCGTTGGAGTTCTGGACGACACGGTTGCGAGTTTTGTCTGTTAGAGGTGCGTGCTTCTCGGGCGGATCCTGCTTTGTTACCGAACATCACGCGGAGCGTGATGAGTACGGGTTGGGTGGTGAGTACGGGTTGAGTTAAGTGCGATTTGTGCCTAAATATTGCCGCAAAAACCCAGGTTGGATTTTTGTGGCGTCTTACGTTAGGATAGGGGTAGTTTGCACCGGCTCTATCTTATTCCGGCCCCACAATTCCGGAATATGTCCGCCGCAAGCCATTTTAACAATACCTTAGATGTAGTTATACCCCCCCCTAGCCCATCGCGGATCGACCTGCCCGAAACTATCGTTTTTGTGGCCAGATGTCCGATTCGCAGTCAATTGAGGAGACCTGCATGACTCAACCTACCAAAGCATCGACTGACAGCCGCCGCTCATTTTTGGCCAAAGGTTCGGCCATGGCGGCCGGAGCTGCCGTGATGGCCGGGAGCGTGCCCGCCGTTCACGCCGCTGAAGACAACACGATTCGACTCTCGCTGATCGGCTGTGGGTCGCGTGGGGCGGGCGCCGTTGCCAACGCCTTGAACACCAAGGACCAGGGGCCCATCAAGCTTTATGCGATGGCCGACTTGGACGAGAAACGCATGAACGTCTTCCTTAAGTCGCTGAAGAAGCAGTATGGCGACCAGATTGACGTTACGCCCGAGCGGAAGTTCGTGGGTTTCGATTCGTATAAGAAGGCCACCGACATCCTTAAGCCGGGCGACGTTGCCATGTGTACGACGCGGGCTTACATCCGTCCGGTTCACGTCGAATATGCCGTGAAGAAGGGCATCAACGTGTTCATGGAAAAGCCGTTCGCTCCCGATCCGATGGGTTTGCACCGTCTGCTGCGTGCGGGCGAAGAGGCCGATAAGAAGGGCGTGAAGATTCTGGCCGGTTTGCAGTGCCGTCACTCGCCGGCTCGCGCGGCGCTGATTGACAAGATCAACAGCGGTGCGATGGGAGAGATTTCGTACATCCGCGCCAACCGCATGGCCGGACGCTATTGGATGGGCGACCAGGGCGCGGCCTCAAACAATCTTTTGGATCAACTGAAGTTCGGCAGAATCAATTTGTACTGGGTCGGCTCGGGCCATTTCGTCGACTACCTCATCCACCAGATCGACGAGTGCTGCTGGCTGATGGACTCCTGGCCCGTATCGTGCCGCGGCATGGGCGGTCGCGAAGTCGGCACCACCGACCGCAGCCAGAACAACGACATCTATAACTTAGAATTCACCTACGCCAACGGCAAGAAGGCCTTCTGCGGGTTCCGTCGCGCTCAGGGCGGCCTGACCGAGTTCGCCACCTACGTGCATGGCACCAAAAAGGCGGCCCAATTCTCCGGCAACGTGCACAAGGCCACGGTACACATGTTCAAGGACCAGCACATCGCCAAGAACAACATCGAATGGACGCCCGAAAAAGATACGAAAAGCCCCTGGGACTACGAGTGGATGTACTTCATTAAGGACATCCGCGCGGACAAGCCCCACAACGAATGCAAACGGGCCGTATATTCCGACTACGCCACGTTGATGGGCCGCGCCGCGGCGCACTCGAACAACGTGGTCACTTGGGACCAGATCACAAACTCGAAGTTCCAGTTCTGCGACTACCTCGACACCATGAACGAGAACAGCCCCGCGCCTGTGAAGGCCGACGAGAAGGGCTTCTTCCCGGCTCCGGTGGCGGGACATTGGAAAGAGATTTAAGCGATAGGCTTGAATATGGTTTAATCGTGAGCGGCCTCGATGGGCAGTCTATCGGGGCCGCTTGTGTGTAAATAGCTTCTTCTCGAGAGCCACCTGTTCTGGGGTGTTACCCGCTATGGCTAGGGAATGGACTGCGTGATACAATGAAAAATAATGATCGTCGATTCTAAGTAATCCTCGTTAGTATGGGAGACATTATGACCAGAAAGCTTACAGGGATTGTTCGCGGCACGATAATCGAGTTAGATGAATCGTCGGGTTTTGTTGATGGCGAGCGGGTCAGGATCGAGTTGGAAGCCGAACCGAAATCTTCGTGGGGAGAGGGCATCAAACGTAGCGCAGGAACACTTGCGGATGATGAGGAATTCGGTCAAGCTATGGAGCAGATCCAGCGTGACCGCAAAACCGACTCGCGTCCAGCGGTGGAGCTATGAGCTTTCTTCTGGATACAAATATCTGTTCCGCTCATCTGCGAAGCGCCGCTGGGCTTACTCACCGAATGATACAGCATTCTGGGCGTTTGTACACTTCCGAAATAGTCGTTGCGGAGCTATATTCCGGCGCGTTCCACAAAGCGGTATCCGGGCCGCTAATTGTACGAATAGATGATCTTCTAATGGATATTCATGTTCTCCCGTTTGACAGAGCATGTGCAGTTTCTTTTGGTCAGATAAGAGGCGAACATCTTCGCCGTGGTATCTCGTTTAGTCCGATGGATCTAATGATTGCCGCTACGGCATTTGCTCATGACCTGACGTTGGTAACACACAACGTCAAGGATTTCGATAAGGTTCCGGATCTGCGAATAGAGGATTGGCTTTAGAAACGTAGGATGGGTGCAACCCGCATTATTCGATTTCCAAAACCCGTTGGATTTCCGGTTCCTTGTATTTTGCCTTGCCGGTCAACACACGTAGGTTGTCCAAGACTTGCAGCTCGCCGTCGCCGTGTGTGTGTCCGCAGAGGACGAGCAGGTTTGATTGCGGGTATGCTTGCATGACTTTCATGAGAACGTCCCCCACGACTTTTGAGGAGAAATGGGGCGCGTAGTTGTCGTCGGACATCTTGCCCTCGTACCAGGCTGCCTCGCGGAAGGGCGGAACATGTGTGACGGCGATTACGTTGCGATAACGGCTGACTGCATCCGTGAGCACCTTTTCGAAATGACGGGCCGCCTCGTCCGCCAGGGTACAGAGTTCCTCGATGAGATTTTCCTTATCTAGCGAGTAGCCCACAAACCATTTCGAAAGTTCGTCTATCAGCACGAAGTCATTCAGCAGCACGTCGGAGTTCCAGTAGTCGCCAAAACGGCCGTCGGCCCAACCGTCGTGGCCGATGATGGCCGTGTTTGGCGTTAGTTCGATGACACCCCCGGCCGTGAGATATTCAAGGTGTCCAGACTCTTGCGCAATCTCGGCGACTTCGACGCGCGTTTTGGCAATCGAGCCCTTGTAGAAATCGTGGTTGCCTAGCACGAAGTAGATCGGCTTCTGGATAATCGCGTCCATCTCCGTCAGAAATTGCCCCACGTCGTGGCTCTCGCCGATATCGCCGCTAATGGCCACTGCGTCGGCCCGGTCGCGAACGGATTCAAGGAAGCGTCGGCGGTGTGGAGCGTCGGCGAAGTTGAGGTGGATGTCGGTTAGCCAGGCGAGTTGCATGGTGGGGATGTTTCCATATAGATGTAGGCGTAGGGTGCTACTTCGGGTGCTTGGCGAACGACTATGTGGCTATTCTCGGCAAGCTTGTATAAGCGGCATCAACAGAGCGAGTGCTATTCCGATCACAAAGGGGAACAGTACTATGAAGAGCGACCAGCCGGCGGATCCGATATTTCGGTGTTTCATCGTTGATTCTCTGTAAAGTGCCCACCGGTCGCAAGCGACCGGGCTAAACGTGTAATTCCCACGGCTGGAGTACTTTAGCAAGCGCCGCCTGGCCTTGCATATAGGAGAGCATCACGCCGTAGTTTGTGATGGGTACGCCGATGTTTTCCAGGTCGCGGATTCGCGACGACATTTTTTGGGAGTCGATCATGCAGCCGCCGCAGTGGATGATGAGTTTGTAGGCTTGCAGGTCTTCGGTCTCGTGGAACTCGCGGCCGAAGGCGTGTTCGATATGGACGCCGGGGTAGTGTTTTTCCATGAAGCAGGGGATTTGTACGGTGCCGATGTCTTCGCCGATGCGGGAATGGTTGCAGGCTTCGGCTATTAGTACACGGTCGCCCGGCCGGAGGGCGTCGAGGGCCTTTACGCCTTGGGCGAAGAGCCCCAGACGGCCGCGGCTCGTGTGGTTGATCATGACGATCGAGAAGGTTGTGAGTTGGATATTGGCCGGGCACCAGGCGTGCATCACGTCCATGACTTGCGAGTCGGTGATTATGACTTGCGGGGGCTTGCCGAGACCTTCGACCACGGATAGGAATCTTTGCTTCTCCTCTTCGCGCACTGCGGGGTCGTCGTGGCGAGCTTTGCCCAGGTCGAGGCGGAAAGAGAGTGGGTAGGACCAGTGACGGGTGATGTGCTCTTCGACCATGGCCTGGGGGCGGAGGTAGCGGCCGGGCGGGGTTTCGGCGTCCATGGGGATGACTAGCACGCAGTATTCGTGCTTGCGGAGGAAGGGCAGCAGCGGCGTGGATTGGTTCTTCGACTCGAAGTTTTCGATGATGAAGTTTAGTAACTCCTGGCGATAGTCTTCGTCATTGGCCGCGAGGGTGATTTTTTTGTAGAAGCGGAGCAGGTTGTTGGCGGCCTCGATTTGGGCGATTCTGCTGCGGTCATCTTCCGCGAACAGATTGTATATCACGAACAACTGCTTATCGAGCTTGCGGGCCTCGGCG
>CAZISU010000456.1:0-5507 GCA_964541935.1 uncultured Planctomycetaceae bacterium
GCTATCAGCGGGCGAGCCTTCATTTGTGCCCCACACGGTGACCTTCCAGTAGTAACGCCGCCCCGCAAGCAATGGGCGTCCGCCGTACTCGATGTGCAGCGATTCTTCAGAGCTGACTTTTCCGCTGTCCCAGACGTCGCCACGATTTTTCCGCAGAAGCTCTTCGCTAGCGGACACGAGAATGCGATAGGCCGTTTGCCGCTGGTCGCGGCGGTCGGCGGCGAGCGTCCAACTCAGGCGCGGCTTCAAAGTGTCGATCCCCAGCGGGTTGACCAAGTATTCGCATCGCAACCGCTGGGGCCTGACAGGGCTTTCATCCGCCCAAAGACACGAAATGCTTGCGGCACACAGCAAAAGCAAGACAATCGTGATTCCAAGTATTTTGTTCATCTTATGACGTCGCCTTTGGGTAACGATGATTTATTGCGTAAGTCTTGTAGGGGCACCCTACGAACATATAATTTAGTGTAAACCAACAACCCCGCATCCTGCAACGAGTCTCGCAGAATCTCAAAGATAATTTCACGGAGCGCTACCCCCATGAACACACGTTTTAGAATCTGGCCCCTTTTGTGTCTTTTGGTGTTTGTACATGTCAATTGCCCCGCGGCCACGCTAACCCAAGCCGACCTCGATCGGGGTGCTAAACCCAAAGCCGGTGACGAAATCATCCTGCGCGACTTTTCGCGTCTGTCGCCCAAGAATGCCACGACCACAAAGTCGCAACGCGGCAAGTGGTGGCTGCGGCCCTACCAGGAAAAAGACGGCCAGAAACACACCATGCTCATGACCGTGGAACGCGATATGGAAAAACCCGAAAGCTGTATCGTCCCCACGGTGACCTATCCTTTGGGTCTCGACGGTTGGTACGAAATCTGGATCGGCACCTACCGTGGAGCGTACGGGGGCGGCGTCGACGTGCGCGTTAGCAAAGATGACTGCTTCGTCCACATCGATCCTCAGCAGGTGGCCTTTCACGCCAAGCGGCCCAAACCGCGTGTGGGCGCGATTGTGGAAATGAACTATAAGCCGGCCGTCGACATTAGCGGACAAAATATCCTCATCCGACAGCCCTTCGGCACCTTTGAATCGTGGCACTGGGGCTTCTGCGAAGCGTCGTTGGCCTACATCCGCATGGTTAAACTATCCGACGAACAGGTGGCCGCCTTCAAAGCCGACCAGGCCCGCGACGACCGCCGTGTAATCGCCTATGACGACGACAACTTTTCGCGATATTGGATGTGGGGCGGCGAAAGCAAAGAGAAGATCCTGCGGATATTCGAGCCGTTTCGCTATCACGACGTCGACATATTCAGCCTTTGTCTGGGTACGCCGGGGCATTTGAAGGTGCCGTCACCTTATAACATCATGTCGCAAAACAACATGCGACGACTGGGCGATAAACGCATGAAAACCATGTACCAGGATTTCGTCGACAACGATATCGACTTATTGAATGTGGCAGCCGAGCGGGCACATAAATATGGCATGAAACTCCTGCCCGGCTGGCGGATGTCGTCGGGCAACGGCGCGGCGCGAGACAAATCGCTCGAAAAGTGCTACCTAAAAACGACCAGACGTCTCGATTTTGCCTATCCACAAGTGCGTGAATATTTCGTCAACACAGTCCGCAACGTTCTCGAAAATCACGACGTCGATGGTTTCATCCTGAACTTCACCCGCCACTGTGTGCATTTCAATCCCGATGAGCCAAACAAGGAAGCGCACATGAACGCCCTTTCGGCCGCCATGCGAAAAATGATCGACGAGGTCAGCCTCGATAAGAACAAGGAGTTGTTGCTGGCCGCTTCATTCTCTGAGTCGCACTACGTTTCCGGATTCATCAAGCACAATCTTAAGATCAGCGTGGGTCCCGAGGAACGACTCAAGTACCAAGGCATCAATGTGGCCGACTGGGTCAATAACGGCTACTACGATATCATCATGCCCGAGGGGCATAACATCGAAAAGCATATCGAAATGACACGCGGCACGTCGACCAAGTGCTATCCACGTTGGGAATATCACAGCACAATGTACGGTCCGCCGGTGGGCCCCGGCATCCACGACCCCACGCCGTCCGAAGACAAAAACGATCGGCCCATCAACCCGCATTGCGGCCCCCGCGATTTCGAAAAGGGCTGGCTCAAGCTCCGCGACAAAGGCGCCGACGGCTTGTACATGTTCAACAATCCCATGGGCTGGGTGTCGCTACGCAGGATGGGCCACACCGACGAGGTCCGCGAGCGCGTGAAAGCTGACGCGGTTTTCGGCACCATCGAAGGCCCCGAAATCGAGTTCTTACAAAAGTAAGGCCACAGATCCCGGAAATGTACGGCTAGCGGGGCAGTTGTGCCGTTTCGCCGCCATCGATTGTTGCCAGTTCGGCCAGCAGATTCATGTCGACAGCCTGGTCCACCAAGTGGACCGCGCCGTCGCACATGAGAAAGTGCAATCCGCCCGCATGGTTACCGCCCCAGCCGCGCCGGCACGGTCCGCTTTTTCCGTTGCCACCGGCAGCCACGCACCGGTCGTAATCACCCAATAGTATGCGGTTCTGCGGAGTGACCGCCGAGAGCGAATAGTGGGCATAAGCATAGGCCCACAGCGTTCGCCAGCCGGTATTCGTGCATGTTGTCGATTCACCCACGAAAAGCGAATGCGACGTGCCGTCTTGTATGTCGCGGAGGCTCTCTTGCCCGAAATCCATGGCCCCGACCATATGAAGCGGTCCGCGCCAGTGGTTAGGGTAGCTGGTCAGTTGCGAAGAATCGAGAAACCGCCGCCCGTCGCTGCGCCCGCTCACTCCCCGATACGAGCCGGGCATGTAAGGGATATTCATCTGAAAGCTTGCGGCCGGACCGGCGGCCGGAACCGTCAGATTATCGGGATTCAATTCGCTGGGGCAGGTATATGCAGACACGAAACTCTCGCGCACCGAACTGTTCAGTGCGCCCGCGTTGTACGCACTATAGTCGTATTCGTCGCTCAAAAAGTTCTGTTCTATGTACGGCAGGACCGCCAGCAGCCAGTTAGTTGTGCTCGACAGAGATACGTCGTATCCGCCGCCAGAACAATAGCCGGCTTCCTTGACAATATTTCCGGCCGGAAAACGACCGTGTGTTGCATGGTAATTGTGCAACGCCAAGCCGATTTGTTTCAGATGGTTCGCGCACTCCATCCGCCTCGCCGCCGCCCGAGCCGCCTGCACAGCCGGTAGCAACAGTGCGATTAAAATTCCAATGATGGCAATCACCACTAAAAGTTCAACCAGCGTGAAACCACGCGGCTTTGGTGATCGCGGTGTAGAATTTGATGGGCGTCGAATCATTGATTAAAACGTCTAGCGATGTTTTCGCATCACAATTGCCGTTAGAGCGCCGAGGATAATTAGTAACACTACGCTGGGTTCCGGCACTGACGTCGAGTTGCCCGCGGTGCTCCAGTTTGCGGCCAAGAGCGTTGCGTCAGTCTCATCGACCTTGCCGTCGCCGTTGAAATCTCCGTCTTTCCAAGTCACGCCTGAAGTATCAAGCCAATTGGTCGCCAGTATCGAGGCGTCTAAACCATCGATCACGCCGTCGAGGGTAGCATCGCCGCACGTCCAGTCGGAGGCCGTGAAAGCTTCCGGTGCGAGTGCCCACATCCGATACCCTCCCAGAAGATCCCAAGAGTCTTGATCGCCGATTCCACTGATATCCAGCAGACCCGCTGGAGCGGTTGTGTCGCCAAAAAGCAGATTTTCCCCCGGCTTGACGGTAAAGTTCCTCACGCCGTCGGTTACATCGATGTCGTGCAATTGCCCGCTTTCCGAATCGATTTGCCCCCATTGCTCTGGATTGGTGATGCGCACGCCTTGTAGGTCCACATTTTGCCCCTGATAGAATTCTCCGCCGGAGGCTCTGGATGTTATATCTTCATCAACAATGAACGTGTCGTCGGCATTTTTAAGATCCTTCAGGCCAATTTCTGCCACAGGGATTTCGACGTTTCTTTCCAGAATAAGAACCTCAAAATCCAAGGCCGCATCATTGTCGTGTTGCTCGTTGACGTTAAACTTGCCCTTATAATGCAAGCCGCCGCGGGCACGGATTTCAATGAGATCTCCGGGACGAAGGGGTTCGGTAACCGGCTGGCCCGTGGAAACATCGATAGGCAGATTCAATCGATCCAACTCAGTGACCCACTCGCTGTTCGAGTAACTGTACTCCCAGTCGCCATAGTGCCAGGCATGGTTCCCGTAGTTCTGACCTACCCAAAGCGTAACCCCGCCGAAATCGTCCACGAGTTCAGGATTCTTTGAATCGTCCCCTGAGCGGGCAACTGCTTGGACAACGATCTGCCACTGTCCGCCCATGTACCACATTGGCCCCTCTTGATAATTGGGGTCACAGTTGAGCATCTCGTTGGGAGTGTTGAGAACTACCCCGCGGAGTTTGTAGGCTTGTTGATCGCCTGGCTGGACTGTTGGGACACTCCAGGCGGGGCTTCCGTCCGCGGTGATTGACTGCATCTGATGAATCGGTGTGTAATCGAACGAGCCCCAGTCGGGTACGGCGGCGCGGCCTACAATACTCGAAAAGATCACAGTGGCAGCAATCATGCCGCAGTACAACTGAGATCTCAAGCAACGATGGAATGTTGAATCGCTGATGTTCATTGTTTCTCTTTATCTCCAAGCTAAGACGTAAAGAACAACGTGATAAATCTGGTGGGTCTGGAAGTTTCTAGTTTATATGGGTGGGATGTTGCAACGGATGATCCGAATACCTAGACAACACATAACGATATTACGCATCTGCAAGATGTAACACTATCGAGATTTTACCAGTCAGTTTGCCACAATCAATAGCAAAACAGGCATTAAATGGAAAATAAATACACAAACATGCAACGTATATTACCGGGTATACTAAAGCGACTCCCCGCTTATAGCGATATAGTAATACTATTTCCGATTGACATAAGCCTTGCTAATTGCAATAATTAAGGGATTGCTTGCTACGCAAACATACAGCACTAATTAAGTTGGTTATAGGAACCATGTTTATGAATCACCGGCTACCCAAAGCTCAGGGCCTTTACGATCCGGCAAACGAACACGACGCCTGCGGAGTTGGCGCGATTGTGCATATTTCCGGTCGCCGCGAGCACGGAATTGTCGAATACGGAAATCAGGTTTTGCTGAATCTCATGCATCGCGGAGCCGCCGGGGCCGACGAATCAACCGGCGACGGGGCCGGCATGTTACTGCAAATTCCACACGAGTTTTTCGTGGATGAAGTTACCCGACTGGGCTTTTCCACCTCGGGCCTGGTGCCCGACCGTTACGGCGTGGCCATGGTGTTTTTACCCAAGCAGGAAGAGTTGGGCCGACGCTGCTTGGAAATTCTCCGCGAAGGAATCACCGCCGGAGGCTTGAAGTCGATCGGCTGGCGCGAAGTACCCAACAATCCGGAATGTCTCGGCGAAATTGCTCGCAAAGCCGAACCGTCCATCGGCCAACT
>CAZISU010000457.1:0-5504 GCA_964541935.1 uncultured Planctomycetaceae bacterium
TGCCAGACCCAGTTGCAACCCTCGAAGTCGATGCCCGCCGCTTTCGACTCGGCCTTTTTGGTGGGATACTCAAGCGGCTCGCCCGTGCCTATCCATAGGGCCTTGACGTCCGTGGGCTTGAGCAAACCCATAGTCCAGAGGGCCGGCTGGGTGTAAGCGGTTGGCCGACCGTCGGCGTCCCAGATGCGAACTTTCCAGTGGCATCGCATGCGTGAAGTGAGAGGTTTGCCTTTGTAAACGATTTGAATCGCACGGCTGGAATCCACGCGGCCGCTGTCCCAGAGGTTGCCATCGTCGGCAGCCAGTTTCTCGGCACTATCGGCGACCAGCACCTGATAGGCGGTTTGAGCCGCTCCACGACGCGTGTCTGTCATCTGCCAGCAGAGACGGGGGCCGACAATATCGATGCCCAGCGGATTCTCGCGATACTCGCAACGCAGGTGATCTACCGCGGCCGGTGACTTTTCAGCAGCCGTTGAGAAGCTGGTGATCGGGAGGATTGCCAGGAGAGAAAGTATTACGGCGTGTCGCATGGAGGGATTCCTTTTGATTGGTATGCTGGTAGGTGACAGGTAGCGGGTAGCCCCGATAGCTTGTCTATCGGGGTGCCGCAGGCACGAGAGGATTTTGTGACATTTCCCCTGCCTCCTGCGGCTGCGCCGCCCTGATAGACAAGCTATCAGGGCTACCCATTTGCATGATTATGCTCGACATATCTGGAGCTGTCGGCGGACGCTCATTCGGCCGCTTGTTGGCTTTGTTCTTCGCGGCCCATCCACAGCGGCGTGGCGATGAACCACACGGCCGTTGCCGCCAGCATTAACCATTTCACCGCGTCGAGTTCCATCTGTCCGGCGAAAAACAGCAACGCGGGAAAGATCGTCAGGCACAGTGCGATTAGGGATATTATCTGCAATGCTTGTTTCATTTGTGGACCTTGTTTTGATAGATCTTGCTGAGAATTATGTAGAGACCGGCCGCCACGAACCAGCCGGGCAGGCTGACGAAATAGATCTGCACTCCTGAGAAGCCGGGCAACAACTGTATGCCCAGCGAATCGGCGAGCAGGGCTTGTAGGGCGGTAAACTTAACCAGCGTGACGCAAGTCCCCAACGTAACGAACCAAGTCAACCCGGCCGCCCAGTTGAACGATTTGCGGCTCAGCTCGGCGTAGTTGCTTTGCATACCGAACCTTCGCAGCAGATAGAAGTCGACGAAAATCACGGCACCCATGGGCATGAGGATCATTCCGTAGATAGCTACGAAGCCCAGTAGCTTCATGGCAATGCCTGGGAACATTCCGGCCAGTGTGGCCAGCAGTCCGGTGGCAAGCGTCACGCTGAAGCGTGGCATCCGCGGCACGATGGCCTGAAATGCCAACCCGGCCCGATAGATTGTGGGGTTGGCAGTCGTCCAGCCAGCGATCACAACACACAACAGCCCGGCATAGCCGGCCGCGCGGAATGCCATGGGGCCGGGCAAGACGTCGGTGTCGGTGGGATCGACGCGCAGTTGATAGGAGTAAAGCAACGAGGCGGCGATCCAGGCCATGAAGTGGCCCACATACATGCCGGCGGCCGTGGCTACTGCGTACCACGATTTTTTGGCGAAGCGGAAAACCGACAGGTCGGACATGCCGATATGCATGGCCATGTTGCAGAACCAGGCGAAAAACGTGACGTGCCAGAAGGTAAACTTGACCTGGCCGGGCAAGGGGTCGCCGCCCTTCCAGATCTCCGTCGAGGCCAAGTGCCACAGGCTTTCGAGCGAATTGACGGGCGTGTCGGTGGCCAGCATGAATTGCCGTAGAGCCACAACGCCGAAAACCAGAAACACCAACACCATCCAGGGCGAGGCGATGTTGGCGAACTTCGAAACTGTGTTGTAGCCGCAGGCCGCCACGATCGATATTAAAACGCCCACGCCCAAAACCGCCAGCACCCAGCCGATACTGTTGGGCATAATGTCGGTCAAGCCGGGCATGGGGAAGTTGACACAAACGCCCACGGCCGTGGCCGAAACCGTAATCATCGAGCCGGCCAGGAAACAGAACATCACGCCGTTGGCCAGATTGTAAAGCGTAACCAGCTTGCGACCGCAGATTTTTTCCAGATGGTAGTAAAGCGTCAATCGCGAGTGGGTGGCGATCGGCGCACAAATGAACATCCAGCTTAGCACGGCCAGAAGGTTGCCCAAAAGCAGTCCGAAGATCAAATCGAAGGCACTTACACCGGCCGCCACAAACAGCGGCCCGATCATCAATTCGGTGCCGGCACAATGCTCGCCGGCATACATACCGATGAAACTCTTGAACCCCAGCAGAGATCCCTTGGGAACCGGCTGCCGTTCAAACTCGCCGCTTGTCGATTGGGTTTGATCTTCCGACATTGTTTCGCCTATTTGTCTGTGTGTTGAAAAGTCAATTACTAACCCGAAGCGCAAGCGAAGGGCGGAGCGGCGTACAACTTGTCCTCACGCCCTTCGCTTGCGCTTCGGGTTAGTATTATCACACGGTTAACTCAAGTCTCTCACCTAAGCCTAATAGCTCAGCTTCGCTGACTCAACATCTCGTTTTCATATTGTCGGGTGCGAGCCATCCAATCCAGCCCGATGGGCACATCCTGCTTCATGCAGTAATAATCCCATACCGCACCAAAGGGATATATTTTAAGTTCTTCCAGCAGTGCCAGACGCGAGGTGTAATCGCCCTCGGTTTCCATCCTTCTAAGCCGTTTGGTGGGTTCTAGCATGGCTATGAGCAGTTGCCGGATCATCGCGCGGGAGCCAATCGTCCATGCGGCGATGCGGTTTATGCTGGCGTCGAAGAAATCCAACCCGATATGCACGCGTCCGAGGAACTCGCCCCGCACGAGTTCTTCGGCAATAGCCCGCAGGTCGTCGGTCGCGGTGACAACGTGATCGCTATCCCAGCGGATGCCGCGGCTTACGTGCAACAGTATCTCGTCTAGATACAAAAGCACTGAAGAAATCTTGTCGGAAATGGTTTCGGTGGGGTGGAAATGCCCCGCATCGAGACAAAGGAGCTTTTTGTTTTCAAGAGCGTAGCCCATGTAGAACTCGTGTGACCCCACCACATAACTCTCCGAACCGATACCAAATAGCTTGCACTCCACGGCGTCGAGGTTGCAGGCCGGGTCGATGGTCTCGGCAAAGATTTTGTTGAGCGAATCGCGAAGCAATTCACGCGGGCCCTTGCGATCGATCGTAACATCCTTAAAACCATCGGGTATCCAAACATTCGTAACCGCCGGCGAGCCGATTTGACGACCCATTTCCGCACCAATTTTCCGACAGGCGATGCCGTGGTCAATCCAAAATTGGCGGATACCGTCGTCGCGATGCGAGAGGGTGAAACCGTCGGCCGCATTGGGGTGCGAGAAGAACGTGGGATTGAAGTCTAGCCCGACATCCTGGTCCTTGGCCCAATCGATCCAACCTTGGAAGTGGCCGGGCTGGATCTGGTCACGCTCGACGGGAGTTCCACCATTTTCTAGATAAATGGCGTGCAGATTGAAGCGGTGTCGGCCGGGCAAGAGCGAAAGAGCCATCTCGGCATCGCAGCGTAGTTCCTCGGCATTGCGGGCCTTGCCCGGGTAATTGCCGGTGGCCATGATGCCGCCCCCGGACAGGCCGGCGTCGCTCTCGAAGCCGCCCACATCGTCGCCCTGCCAACAATGCAGGGAAACGGCCACTCGTTGGATCTGCTCTAATGCGACTTCGGTATCGACGCCCAGTTCAGCGTAGCGTGCTTTTGCGGCCGCATAGGCTTGTTCAACATTGCCGTGATCTTGACTCATCGTCTGGTTCCTCGCATAGCCCAATTTCGTATAGCCCCGTTTCCCTTGATGTTGGGTTTACTTGAACCTAACACCTCGCGAGCCTTTCTTCCATGGAGAAATTGCGCAAAGGCATGTCTATTTTGAGCATTCTTGCCGCGGACAGCACCCGTCTTATCGTTTTGCAGGCAAAAACGAGGGGGGGATCAATGTTGAGACAATTGGCAAGCTTGGTAATCCCGTTCTTGTACGTTACAATAGGCAAAATAACAACAATGTTTCGGATCTCTGCAAAACTAGCGTTTTAGATACTCTTAGATCCTCGGCTATGCTGTCGAGTAAAGAAAAACTAACTCCTACAGGGGGTATTCATGCCGAGTTTGGTTGACGACTCCTTTAAATACCTGCCGGTTAGTCCACGCGACAAGCAGTGGGGCCTGTACGTGACGGGCGTAGGCTGCTCGGGTGTCCCGGCCGGGAGTCCCTATCCACGTAGCATGCATCCCGATCTATACCAGTTTGGCTGGAAAAAGGGCCGCGTGCTGCCCGAATACCAGATTCTTTACGTGACCTGGGGCGAAGGTGAATTCGAATCCGAGGCGGTGCCGCTTACGCGGGTGGCTGCCGGGACGGTGCTACTTCTTTTCCCGGGCGTTTGGCACAGCTATCGACCCATGCCCGAAGTCGGCTGGGAAGAGTATTGGGTAAGCTTCAGCGGCCCGCGTGCCGACGAGTTGCTTTCGGCTGGTTTTTTCTCGCCCGAAAGCCCACTCTTGGAAACCGGCCCGGACGACGCGGTGCTGCGGCCCTATTTGCAAATGCTAAACTACGTTCGGGCAGAACCCAGCGGGTATCAGCAGATAATTGCCGCTGCCACGGTCGAACTGCTTGCCACCGCTCTGGGAGCCGCACAAAGACGGCGCGACGGAGGGCGACTCGAAGGGCTGATTCGGCAAGCCAAGCTGATGATGGAACGACAGCTTGAAGAGGTCGTCGACATGGAAGATGTTGCCAAATCGCTGGGCATGAGCTACGCCCATTTCCGTCGCGTTTTCAAGCAGCAGACGGGGTTTTCGCCATACCAATATCACCTGCAACTCCGCGTCCACCGGGCCAGAGAGCTGTTGCGGAGTACGAATCTGTCGGTGAAGGAAATAGCCGCTCGTTTGAATTTCGAGAGCCCTTACCACTTTTCGCGCATGTTTAAGAAAAAAACCGCGGGCATGTCACCCACGCAATGGCGTGGCGGAGGGAATCTGCGCGCGGCAAAGAATTCGCTCTAGCTCGTTATCACGCCTGTTTCCGCGAAACGGCTATCCGTCGCCGCTCCAGGTCGACCTCCAGCACTTTGACGCGAACCACGTCGCCGACGGAGACCACGTCGCTGGGGCTTTGCACGTACTCGTTGGCCAATTCGGAAATGTGGATCAGTCCGTCTTGATGCACGCCCAGATCAACGAACGCGCCGAACTTGGTGACATTGGTGATCACGCCCTCGAGGATCATGCCCGCCTTCAAGTCCTTCAGGTCGTTGACGCCTTCGGCGAATTTCGCCACCTTGAACTCGCTACGCGGATCGCGACCCGGCTTGGCCAGTTCGGATATAATGTCCTCGATCGTGGGCAGGCCGCACTTCTCATCGACGAAATCCTGGGCGTCGAGCCGGGAGGCCAGGGACGCATTGCCTACCAACTGGCTAGTGGCAAC
>CAZISU010000458.1:0-5503 GCA_964541935.1 uncultured Planctomycetaceae bacterium
TTCGTGGTAACCGACCGCGGTATCGCCAGGTGCTTCGACGCCATAACGGGCGAGCCCAAATGGGAAAAACGCCTCGGTGGCAGTCCCTATCGAGCATCCCCACTGGCCGCCGAGGGGCGAATCTACTACCTGGGCACCAAGGGCCTGGCAACCGTGGTCGAAGCAGCCGACGAATTCAAGCTGCTGGCAAAAAACAACTTCAACGACGAAACCTACGCCTCGCCGATCGTAAGCGACGGGAAGATTTACGTGCGGGGACGTAAGTGGTTGTATTGCTTGGGTGAGTAGGCCCAAAATGGAACGAGGTTGGAAGAAACAGTGTCCACCTCGATTTAGAACGTAAGGCTATACAGTAAAACTCTTTACGCTATCTAGTTTTGGTCCAGAAAATAAAGGGTTGCTCGACGACAAGCTTGCACGTATACTTCATTGGAAGGTATACGTATCGGAGGTGCGTCATGAAAAAGTTGACATTAAGTGTAGATAATGAAACTATCGAACTGGCCAAGCGAATTGCGAAACGCAACGGCACAAGCGTGTCGGCCATGTTCGGACGGCTGATTCGCGGAATCGCAGAACCAAAAAAAGGGACCGATATAACCGTTCCTCCCGGTTCTATAGCTGCGCGGGCAAGGGGCATAATTAGTTTGCCGGAAAGCAAATCTGCACGAGAGGTGTTAACTGAAGCACTTATGGAGAAGTATGGCATTGAACAATGAATGTCTTCATTGACACGAATGTACTGATTGATGCTCTCCTCGCTAGGCAACCTTTTGTCGAAAGCGCTGAAAAGATCTGGTTTCTTGCAGAACGTGGCAAAATCTGTGGGCAAGTTTCTGTTCTCAGCTTTCCTAACATCCATTACATTGTCCGCAAGTTAAACGGACACGCCGTGGCCATGTCGATGATGGCAATGCTTCGCGACACATTCATTCCGGTGTCATGCACCGAGCAAATCCTCCATCAAGCGATTGACGCCGGAATGAAGGATTTCGAGGACGCTATTCAGTATTTCAGCGCGTTGCATGCAGATGCGGACTGTATTGTTAGCCGCAATCTTGGTCATTTTCCATCAACGGACCTGCAAATCTTTTCCCCAGACGAGTTCCTCGCGGTCCATTCTTTCGAGTAGTTGCATTCACACCGTCGGGCGGGGGCTGCGACCCCCGTCGGCCACTCCCTTGCTTGTCTTGCCGTGCGATCTTGGTAGGATAGCATCTCCATGTGTTTTGCCGCTTGATAATCGACTGGATATAGACTGAAAGGACCGACTGTGGCGATCCGTACCAACACGATATACAACCAAGACTGCATTGCCGGACTGAAGAAAATCGACGATGGCAGCGTCGACCTGGTCTTCGCCGACCCGCCCTTCAATATCGGCTACGGGTACGACAAATACGACGACAGCCGCGCCAGCCACGAATATCTGGACTGGAGCCGGGACTGGACGGCCGAAGTTGCCCGCGTGCTCAAGCCCGACGGCACGTTTTGGCTGGCCATCGGCGACGATTATGCGGCCGAGTTGAAGGTTATGTTGCAACAGGATCACGGGCTGAGTTGCCGAAGTTGGGTGGTTTGGTATTACACGTTTGGCGTCAATTGCAAGTACAAGTTCAGCCGCTCGCACACGCATCTGTTCCACATGGTCAAGGATCTCGATTCTTGCACCTTCAACGACGACAAAATCCGCATCCCCTCGGCCCGACAGCTTGTCTACGGCGATAAACGAGCCAACCCCAAAGGGCGCCTGCCCGATGATACTTGGGTTTTGCGACCGCAAGATTTGGCCGAAGGATTCAAACCCGACGAAGACACCTGGTACTTCCCACGCGTATGCGGGACGTTCAAGGAACGCGCCGGCTGGCACGGTTGTCAGATGCCCGAGCAACTCCTGGGACGCATCATTCGCGCTTGCAGCAACGAGGGCGAACTGGTGCTCGACCCCTTCGCCGGCAGTGGCACCACGTTGGCCGTGGCCAAGAAGTTGGGCCGCAAGTATTTGGGATACGAAATTTCAGAAGACTACACCAAGTTGGTCAAGGAGCGGCTGAAAAAGGCCAAGCCCGGGGCCATGCTCGACGGCGCGGCGGAACCACTCATCAGCGCGCCCGACACGGCCAACGGTAAGCGGCTTGACGATCGGAAGACTAAAAAAGAAAAACCCAAGCCGCAAAAGAAGGCGAAGAAAACCGTAAGCAAAGCTGCCGAAAAAGAAGCGGCTGCGGTAGAGAAACCCCAGCCGAAAGAATCCGCACCGAAAAAGCAGGCCAAGACGAAAGCGGCGGCGAAAAAGAAAGCCCCCGCGAAAAAAACTGCTAAGAAGAAAATAACTACCGCGAAGAAAGCCGACTCGAAGGAAACCGTTAAGAAAGCACCGCAGAAACCGGTCGCTAGCAAGAAGGAAGCGGTACCGAAGAAAGCAGTGAAGAAAAAAGCGGCGAAGAAAAAGCCCAAAAAAAAGAAAACCGTAAAGAAGAAGGCCGTGAAGAAATCGGTCGATAGAAAAGTGAACCCGGACCAGCAATTGTTGCCCGGCTTCGAGTGATTTGCCGCCTCGGTGCAGCCGTTTGTAGTGAAAGCTAAAAATATTATATCTCTAAATCTTCGTTTCCTTCCTTTCCTTCTGTAAAAAACATTTCCCTTAAATAAACCAAAAAGGATTTTCAATGAAGTTCGCTATTTGCAACGAGACTTTTCAAGAGTGGCCGCTTGCACGTGGCTTCGAGTTCGCGGCCGAGTGCGGCTATACGGGCATCGAGATCGCGCCGTTTACAATCTGCGAGTATGTGAACGACATTACGGCCGCGCAGCGCGAAGAGGTGCGCCGCGAAGCCGACAAGGCTGGGCTGACGGTCGTAGGACTGCATTGGCTCTTGGCCAAGACCGAGGGCTTCTATTTGACCAGCCCCGACGCCGAAGTGCGTAAGAAAACGGCCGACTATTTCGCCGCCTTGGCCCAGTGTTGTGCGGACATGGGCGGCAAGATTATTGTGCTCGGCTCGCCGCAACAGCGCAACCTCTTGCCCGGCGTCTCGCTGGAAGAGGCCACCGGCTATGCGGCCGAGGTTATCGAATCGTTTGTGCCGGTGTTGGAAAAGACGGGCGTCACCTTGGCGATTGAGCCCTTGGGCCCCAGCGAAGGCGATTTCCTGGTCACCACACCGGAGGCTGTCGACTTGGCCGAACGCATCGGTTCGCCCCACGTCAAGTTGCACCTGGACGTCAAGGCCATGTCGTCCGAAGCCATTCCCATTGCCGATGTGGTCCGCCAAAACGGCGACGTCTTGGCCCACTTCCACGCCAACGACCCCAATCTGCAAGGCCCCGGGTTCGGCGACGTCGATTTCGTGCCCATCTTCGAGGCCCTGGGCCAGATCGACTATCAAGGCTGGGTTTCGGTCGAGGTCTTCGACTACACGCCCGGCGTCGAGCGACTGGCGAAAGAAAGTATCGAATACATGAACGAGTGCCTGCATAAGGTGCGAGAATAAAGTAGAAAATCAAGGCAATACAAAACGATAAACGGCCACAGATACACACAGATGAACACGGATGCTGGTCCTGGTCACGCGAAACACAAGTAGTAAGTGTACCCATCCGTGTTCATTTGGTGTGTATCTGTGGCGAATACTTGCTCTGTCCCGCTTCAGTTTCTTCGTGTGAGCGTGCCAGATTGTCAAAGTTGCTAGTTTTTTTTACGGGGTGTTTTCTTAGTATCTTCCATTTGTCCTGTTTTTGTATAAATTCGGTATCACGCGTTGTTTCTAATGTTTAGAAAATACTTCTGCGAAACTCGCGACTGTCATTTTGACAGTGCTTCAAAATTGAACACATGCCTGTAGCGAGTGTCCGAGACGATAGAGATTTCATATCAAATCCTGCAAAGTGTTTCTCCATAGGCATTTGCGTCTAACGGGCCGTTTTTTAAAGTCGGTAGATTTTACCAAATCACATGCATCTTAACGCGTCATGGGCTGCTGCTACGAGCTAGACTTGTGTAAGGATCGGAATAAGTTTCACGATTTTTGTAGCCTCCGAGCGAGCCGGAAAATCGCTTCTGGAGGTTGTGTGAAGACACCTTAAGCACAATTAAGTAAACGACTTATAGCGTACCCGGGGCTGTTGCCGGGCAGGAGAATGCCACACGATTAGAAGTTTCGGCACGGGAGTTGCTCCTATACTAAGAGCATCCGGCGAAAGTCGGATAACCACTATTCTCCTAATTCGTTGAGCAGCTTGCCATTGTGGGAGTGTGATTGTCACGACGGAGCGATAATCATTGCGGAAAAATGGCGAGAACTCGGCAACCTTTGGTAAAATGTGGACAGGTGGTAGCGAACCATTCTGGACGCAGACGCGTAAATTAAAATGAACAGCACAATAGAACAAAACCGAACGGACACGAATTACCACGACCCCCCCAAGGAGCGAACGGACGAGCAACTGTTGCTCTCCTATCGCGAAGCTGGAGATAGTGTGGTATTCGAGCAGTTGGTCCAGCGTTACGAGCGCGAGTTGTACAATTATCTTCGGCACTACTTGGGCGACGCCCAAATGGCCGAGGATGTGTTCCAAACCACGTTCCTGCAGGTTCACCTGAAATGCGATAAGTTCGAGCCCGGCCGGAAAGTTCGACCTTGGCTGTACACAGTGGCAACCAACCAGGCAATCGACGCGCAACGTCGGAACCGCCGTCACCAGATGGTCAGTCTTGACCGTCGTTTCGGCAGCGGTGGTCAAGACGACGTGGCCGCCCTGGTTGAGTTGCTCGATAGTGGAGAAGCGAACCCCATCGAGGAATTCGAATCTGCCGAGCGACGCGAAATGGTGCATACGGTGGTAGACCGGCTGCCCGAGACGCTCAAGCAGGTTGTTGTTTTGGTCTACTATCAGGGGCTAAAGTATCGCGAGGCCGCCGAGGCCTTGGGGATACCGGTTGGAACGGTGAAGAGTCGTCTACATTCGGCGATCTTCAAGCTAAACGAAGCGTTAACCCATACGCAACTGCCTGAACATGACTGAACCCGCCCGCGAGCAACTGCTCGGCTATCTGCTTGGTGCCCTGGAAGACAACGAGCAGGCAGAGATTGAAAAATTTCTAGACGGCGACGCCGATTTGCGTCGCGAACTAGCGACGTTAAACCGTTCGCTTGCGCCTTTGGACTCTGTGCGGCGAGAGTATTCGCCGCCCAGTGGCTTGGCCTCGCGAACCTGTGCGTTTGTGGTCGCGGCGGCCACCGCAACCGAAGAACTAACGACTCACGAAGCGGAAGATGCCGAAGCAACACCGCTTTTAGAAACGGCCGTCGCGGCTGCCGTACAGACCGAGCCCGCCAAGCACGCGGCAATGATGCAGCCCGTCGATTCGCCATGCGGGGGTTCAAGTAGCGTCCGCTGGCAAGATTCACTCGTGGCCGCCGGCATTATGGTGGCCGCTTGCGGGCTCTTATTCCCGGCTATTCTCGACAGCCGCGAGCACGCGCGGGTTATGGAGTGCCAA
>CAZISU010000459.1:0-5490 GCA_964541935.1 uncultured Planctomycetaceae bacterium
AGAACTATGAGCAACGTACGAACGATGAGTCTTATTTTGGCGGCCGTGGGAATTCTCGCGGTTTCCTCAGCAGCGTGGGGCGAAGTGATAATCAGCCATAGCGGAGGTAATGACCCCGCAAGCGAAGGCTGGACGCCCATTATTGTCGGCAATAACGTTAGTGTTGGGACCGTGTCCAATGATGCGGGGCCGGGACTTCATGCTTGGCTAACATTCGATAATGACGTTGGCACCACCCCCAAGGCTTCGGCATATTACAAGGGTGAGTCAGCGGTAACCGCTCAGCAATGGGCCGATGTCGCGAATGGCTGGTCGTTGAAAGCCTCACTGCGAGTCGACGATTTTGTGGTAAGTGGCTTCGACGAGACCGTGGGGATTACGCCGGGCATTCAGATGGCCCTTGTAGATCCGGGCTTGTGGATTCTGTTCAGCATGGGTTCAGATGCCAACGGCGACACTACCATATCGCTAAAAGGCAACTACGTCGGCGGGTCGTGGGGACCAACTGAGACCCGCACCATCGCCGGCAGCGGTTACAACGACTACGAACTGCTCTGGGATCCGACTGACGGGCTGGACGTTATCGTGAACGATTCTGTGATTGTGGACAACTACGATTGCAGCACGGACTTTGCGGGGGCTCTTGGAAACCGTTTGTACTGGGGCTGCACTGACACTCCCGGCCGAGGCGCCGGCTACTGGACCAGTGTAGAGTTCGCTTCGGTTCCCGAGCCCTCGACAATTGTGATGCTCGTTTTGGGCTCACTGGCACTGCTGATCGGACGGCGGCGCTAAATACACAGAGGCAAGGAGTTGCAACGGCGAAGAAAATCAACCGTGGCCGGCCGAGTACTGCTCGCTTGGCCGGACACGGTTGTCGCCGCTGTTGCGCGCACATGAAAATAGCATTGCAAATGTTTGACGCCGAGCTTGCTCGCGTCTTACGCATAACATTCCGGCCCTAAGCAATCGGAATACAAGACTTACAAATTGACTGAAGCACAACCTTATTCTGACCACGGAAAATTTAGTATGAGACTGATTCGCACTATAATATTGTCTGCCGTTTGCATTGCGGCGGCATTCGGTTTCGCCAACACAGACCAGATCCGCGGCGACGAGTTACCCAAGGTGCTACTGATCGGCGATTCGATCATGCAAGGATATTTCTCATCCGTGCAAAGCCATCTTGCCGGTAAGATGGCCGCCTATCAGCCTGACCCGGGATCGGGCCAGACCCGTGAAGCCCTGTGGAAAAGCGACTCTTGGGTCGTGCAGCAAGACTGGGACGTGATTCACTTCAACTGGGGATTGCACGATGTGTATACCATGAGTGCGGGCACCACGCCTGGCGTGCCTTCAGTCCTGATTGACGAGTACGAGGACAATCTCAATATCCTGGTTCCCAAGCTTCTGGCAACCGGTGCTGAACTGGTTTGGTGTAGTACGACACCCAGCTACGATTCGGAGCCGGCCTTCAGGGAGTCCGACATATTGGCATACAATGCCGTGGCCAAGACGATCATGGACTCCTACGGCATTCCCATCAACGATTTGCACGATTACGCCGCGACGTTGCAGCCAGCGTATCAGCAGTCGACGGGGAATATCCACTTTTCGGCTGCGGGTTCAGCGTTGCTAGGCGAGCAAGTGGCGAACGCGGTTCTGGCCACCGGGGCCTGGGAAGAGGTGCCGTTTACGGGCCTCTACCACAACGGAGAAAACGATCCGAACTCTGAAGGTTGGATATCCGTGGTTTCCGACCCCGCCAATGTTGGCGCAGTGCTCAATGACGGCAATCCGGGTGTTCATGCTTGGCGCACGACCGATACCATGACCGAATCCAGTTCGTCGTACTACCGTGGAGAACAGGCGCTGACCGATGATGCCCTGACAGATATCGCCAGCAACGGTTGGAGGATGAAAGCCACTTTACGCGTGGATGATTTTGCGGTAAGCGGTTTCGACGAGACGCCGGGCCTGGCGCCGGGCATGCAAATTGCCTTCGAGGATCCGGCTATGTGGCTGTTACTTGGTTTAGGGTCAGATGTCAACGGCAACACTAACGTGCAAGTTAAGGCCGGACACAATTTGGGCACGGTCACAAACTATACAGTAACCGGCAGCGGATACAACGACTATGAATTGAGATGGACCCCGTCCGAAGGGTTGGACGTTCTGGTGAACGATGAACTTATCGTGGATAACCAGACTTGCACCACAAGCTTTGATAATCTTGGAAACCGTATCTATTGGGGCACTCTGGACACGCCGGGCATAGGCGAGGGCTATTGGAACAGTGTCGAGTTCGAAGTGCTTCCCGAGTCCGTCGTGCCCACGCCTCGTTTCGAAGGCCTCTATCATCATGCAGACGCAGACCCGGCGAGCGAAGGCTGGACGCCCGTGATCGTGGGCAACAACGTTAGTGTTGGGCCAGTGCTCAATGACGGCAATCCGGGTGTTCATGCATGGCACACGACCGATGCGGACACCAGCACCTCCCCCAAGGCCTCGGCGTACTACAAGGGCGAAGCGGCGCTCGACGCACAGGCCCTGGCCGACATTGCCGAGTATGGTTGGTCGATGCAGGCAACGCTACGTGTTGACGACTTCACGGAAAGCGGCTTCGATGAGACGCAGGGGCTTACACCGGGCTTTCAGATCTCCTTTGTAGATCCGGGCTTGTGGGTTTTGTTTACTCTCGGTTCGGACGAAAATGGCGACACTACCATGTCCCTAAAAGGCAACTACAACGGCGGTGTATGGGCCCCAACCATCAGCGAGACTATCGATGGCAGCGGATACAACGACTACGAACTGATCTGGGATCCAACAGACGGGTTGGATATTTTTGTCAACGACGAGTTGATTGTGGACAACTACGATTGCAGCACCGACTTTGCGACCGCTCTGGGTAACCGCCTTTATTGGGGCGCCAGTGACACGCCCGGCGTGGGCGCCGGCTACTGGAACGAAGTTGCCTTCACGGTAACTTACCCCGACCCCATGCCCGGCGATGCCAACGCCGACGGCGTGGTCGACGACGAAGACGCCGCGATCTTGGCCGCCAACTGGCAAACACAAAGCGGAGCCGATTGGGGCGACGGCGACTTTAACGGCGACGGCGCGGTCGATGATATCGATGCCACAATCTTGGCCAGCAACTGGCAGTCAACGGCCGCCAGCGCATCGGTGCCCGAACCGGGCACAATTACGCTGTTACTGAGCATAATCGGCTCGATCTTACTGGTATATTGTCGCCAAAGAAGATAGAATCACCGGCGTTATTATGAGAGGGAAAAACATGCGAAACCAAGATCGGCACGGTTTTACGTTGGTGGAACTCCTGGTGGTTATCGCCATCATCGGAATTTTGATTGCGTTGCTTTTACCCGCCGTACAAGCGGCCCGCGAGGCCGCGCGGCGGATGCAATGCAGCAACAATCTCAAACAGATCGGCCTGGCCCTGCACAATTACCATGGGATACACAATGCCTTCCCATATGGAGCGCGGCCGGGACCGAACCTGGGCTCGTCGCGAAGCCCGGTCCGCACGGGTGTTAACTGGAAAACGTCGATTCTGCCGCTGTTGGAGCAGGGCAATATTTTTGACGAGTTGGACTTCGATAACGGCGTATTCACGGTGGACTGGTACAACAACGAGCAGCTCAAGGGCGTGGTTGTTGACGCCTACAAGTGTCCGTCGAGTCCCTTCGACCCGCTGCTCGACGGCGATTTCAGATCCTCTGGCCATGAAGACGCGCAAAAGCATGAATACGTTGGGATCGCTGGCGTATTCCCCGACCCTAGCGGCCGCTATACCGGAACCTGCCACTATGTGAATTCTGGCGGCTCGGAATATGGCTGGACATGTAACAACGGACTGCTGCCGTCGAATGCAAATAAATCAATCCGCGATGCTACGGACGGGACTTCCAACACGATTCTGGCTGCCGAGC
The DNA here is from genome assembly GCA_964541935.1 of uncultured Planctomycetaceae bacterium. Classification (GTDB taxonomy): domain Bacteria; phylum Planctomycetota; class Planctomycetia; order Pirellulales; family Thermoguttaceae; genus JAFGTN01. The sequence continues at coordinate 3,960 of CAZISU010000459.1, forward strand.
AATCGGGCACGGTCGGCGTGATGGACGGTGGCGTGCTCAAACAACTTCCCATCCGCAACAACTACGCCGGTGGATGGGCCGGCGCGCAAGGCACCCAATACCACCACGGCTTGACAACGCTGCGGTATACACTCAACGCCAAAATGTCGGCCCCAGGGTCCGGCGGAGCCTTCATGAATAACACCGTGGTAAATTCGTCGCACCCGGGCGTTGTGCAGGTTGTTTTGGCCGATGGCAGCGTGCGAACGGTGAACGACAATATCGAGATGGATATTCTGCGACTGATGTGCTGTGCCGATGACGGAATACCGCTGGAAGAGTTTTAATCGTAGGCCGGATTATAACCCGGCAATGGGCCGGTTGACAATAAAAACGCCGGGTTATAACCCGGCCTACAGGAGTTTGTCTTGTACATAATAAATATGCGAACGGCTCTTTTTATGTGCCTCTTGGCGAGTGTGTCCTGGTTTGTCGGCTGTGGGCCCGCTGAACCGCCGAGCGGCTCGGTGACAGGTAAAGTGATCTACAACGGGCAACCACTTTCGTTCGGGGCCGTGACCCTGATCAACGAAAAAGCAGGGATTGGAGCAAGTGTTGAAATCGATTCCACAGGCGGTTACCACATTCCGTCGATCCGCACGGGCGAGTACAATGTTTCCGTGCATAGCGTACCAGTCATGCCGGGAGAGAAATCCAAGCAACTGGGCATTCCCCAAAAGTTCCAGGACACCTCGACCAGCGGCCTGAGCGTGACTGTCGAAGAAGGCAGAAACACGGCCGACTTGAAGCTTTGACCCGCCTTTCCCAAACCTCCCACCCTTCTGCTAGAAAACCAGGATGTGAAGCAATGCGCCACCATGCCCTTCCACGAATAATTGCCTTTAGCATACTTGCAGCGGTTCAGACGCTCTGCACGCCAATTGACACTAGCGCCGCCGAAGTTATCGACATCGGCGACCGCAACCAGATCTTTATTGACGGGCGGTATCTCGATTCGGCCAAAAACGTCAGCATCGAGGTCTGTCGTCCGATCAAGACGAACCACAAATGCCTCGTCGGACGCCTGGGTGGATACTCGACGATAATGCAGCCTGACGGAAAGTTCAAGTGGTGGAACGCATTGACCAAGGACGGTGTCAACTGGCGACGAGTCTCTGCTGGGAAACTTCCCGAGCCCGACGACATCTTGGGCATCGTCTTCTCCGGCGCCACGGTCTTTACCGACCCCAAGGCTCCGCCCAGTGAACGCTACAAATTATACGACGGCATGAGAAATACCATCCGGACATCGAGTGACGGCATTGGCTGGAAAGAGCTTTACAAAAACGTCTTTCCACCAAAAGCTTGCTATCCTCTGGGCATGGACAGCCATAACGTCTGTTACTACGACACGAATCTCAAAAAATATGTAGCCTTTGTGAGGGTGAACAAAGCGTACGAATGCTCGCCGGAACGCGTGCCGTACTATGGAAAACTGGGAAAGAAGAAATACGGAGCCGAAAATCGTTACGGGCGGCGCACGATCGGTCGG